>JBEEMN010000271.1:0-6488 GCA_041192625.1 Armatimonadota bacterium | reverse complement strand
TGATGTTGGTGACTGCCTTACCGGTGATGTTGGGGGCTCTTACGTACACTGTCGGCACGGCGGTGCCTACAAACGTGATGATGGCATTGCTGGCGGTAACGGGTATCTTGGCAAGTCTGCAGATGGTGATTACGAGTGGTGTACGGATGCCTGCATGGGCGACGTTTATGCTTGTCTTCCCGATGGCTATTGGGGTGATGGGCGGCGGTGCATTGGCTGCAGCGCTTGTTGGGCCTGCAGCATCCATGCAAAATTTCTTAGAGGCGTTGTTACCTGGAATCGTTCCCCTGGCGCTGTTGGTTGCCGCGGGTGTCTCGATTCGCCGGACTTGGCGCTTCTGGGTCGCGGTTCACATTTTGCTGTCCGTGGTGTCATCAGCAGATATCGTCAACGCGTTCATTCTCGCGAAGTAGGTTCTCAGCTTGCATGCGAAGGCGTACTCTTTTTCAGAATGGCATCTAGACCAAGCCATCCAGCCAATCAATTGGTGTCTCGCCACGTAGGCGCAGGATGCCATTAACCGTTGAAAACGGCCGGTGATCGAAGAACCCTCGATGCGCACTGAGCGGGCTTGGATGTACCGACCGGATAGTGTCATGCCGTTCAGTGAGAAATGGCGCAGCTGCATTCGCGGCATGCGCTCCCCAAAGCACGAAGATGGGTGGATTGTCACGGGATGCCAGCGCGGCAAGAACGGTATTGGTGATGATGTCCCAGCCCAGCTTTGCATGCGACAGAGGCGTCGCTGCACGCACGGTCAGGGTTGTGTTCCAGAGCAGAACGCCCTGATGTGCCCATGGAGTGAGGTCGTGGCGGGTTGGCTCTGAAACACCGAGGTCTAGTGCCAGTGCTTTGTGGATATTCCTCAGTGATGGCGGTGCGGGAACGGTATCGGGGACGCTGAAGCAGAGGCCCTGCGCCTGCCCGGGACCGTGGTAGGGATCCTGTCCAATGATGATGACCTTAGTCTGAGCGAGTGGTGTCAGCGCCAGGGCGCGAAGCTCCATCCCTGCTGGAGGATAGACAATGTTGGATGCACGCTCAGCGGCGAGGCGGTTTAGGAGCGTCTGGCCATCCGGCCCCGCAAGGATTGGCGCGAGAATGGCGTACCAATCTGAGGATTCATCCAGAAAAAGATTTTGAGGGTCCATATAAGTATTCTAGGCTTCTGATTCCGGGGGTGCACAAGGAGAATCACATCTATAAAGCGAACCGGGTGGCATGTCTAGAGTCTCATTCGGTCTTCCTGCAGAGCTGCAGGACTACGTTGTCAAGGTCGGTACCAGACCCAATCCGCATCGGGCTGCGCTCCGGGATGCCACGAATGCCTTGGAAAACGCATCCATGCAGATCAGCGAAGAGCAGGGCAACTTTATGTACCTGCTCATCAAAATGATAGGTGCGCGCAAATGCCTCGAAGTTGGGACATTTACTGGATATTCCGCATTGGTGACGGCGGAGGCGCTTCCACCCGATGGCGAGCTGATTTGCTGCGACATTTCAAGTGAGTATCCGGCAATCGGGCGACCACACTGGGAAACGGCAGGTGTGGCATCCAAGATTGATTTGCGTATCGGTCCAGCGACGGAAACATTGGATGGACTCTTAGCAACGGGGCATGCAGGGACATTTGATTTTGCATTTATCGATGCCGATAAGCCTAACTACGATGCGTACTACGAGGCCGCGCTCAAGCTCGTGCGCAAGGGTGGGGTTATTGGGATTGACAATACACTTTGGTATGCAAAAGTCATCGATGAGGATGTCCAAGACGACGACACGATCGCGCTGCGCGCATTGAATCTTAAGGTGCAAGCCGACCCGCGGGTTGAGATGGTTCTCTTGCCGATTGGGGATGGCCTGACGCTTTGCCGGGTGAATTGAAGAGTACCGGGCAGCTGGGTGAAGATCTGGCTGTCCGGTTTTTGGAAGCATCCGGGGCCACGCTTGTTGAGCGTAATGTCCGCCCTGGAACGGGGTGTGGCGTTCGCGGCGAGCTGGATGTCCTTTGCATGGATGGTGCAACGCTGTGTGTGGTTGAGGTGAAGACGCTGCGCCGGCGTGGAAGCGGGATGTCACCCGGGATGAACGTGACGGCGGCGAAGCAGCGTCAGATTGTGATGCTGACGCAGCTGTGGCTTGCGCAGAATCCGCTTTCTGAAGACGTTGGTATCCGCTTTGATGTCATCGAAGTGACCCTCGGCACGCGTGGAATGCCTGACATTGTGTGGCACAAAGGGGCCTTCCTTGCGGCGTAACGCGGTGTGAGAGCTGCTCAGTTTTTCTTCTTTTATTTAATGCTACTAGGCTGTGCGAAGCGTTTGGTTACGTGTCTGGCCAACGAAAAAAAGGGGCCCTCCTCGCCACGTAACGCGGCGGGAAAGGCCCCTTTCTCTACGGACAGAGTAACTAGAGTTTTACATTCAAGCTGACAGTCTTCACAATCCCACCCGAGCTCGCTGTCACCTTCACTGAAACTGCTTTCGGCACCTTCGATGTCGTTACCGTAAATGTTGCCGACTTCTTCCCCGCAGGAATCGTCACCGTAGCTGGAACCTGCACCGTCGCCGGAACCGCACTCGTAACCTCAATCACCGTATCCGCGCTGCTCGCCGCTGCAATCGTGACCTGCCCGAGGACCGATTGACCCCCTGAAACCGCCGCTGGCGCAAGCGTGAATGTCACAAGTGGTGTTCCAAGAACTGTCAACGTCCCGGATGCCGAAAGCCCATTCACCGTTGCCGTGATTGTCCCGATAGTCGTTTTGGTCACGCCGGATGTCTGTGCGGTAAATGTCCCCACATTCTTTCCTGCTGGAACCACAACGGATGTCGGTACCGTGACCGAACCCGTGTTCGAGCTCAATTGAACCGTAAGTCCACCGACCGGCGCCGGCTCTGTGAGAGTCACAGTTCCTACCGCCGACTTTCCACCGGCAACCGCCACAGGAGCAATCTTTACAAGTGCCGGGCCCGTGGAGCGTACCGTCAGCGCACCGCTCGCCTCGGAGTCGAACAGCTTAGCAGTGACCTTACCCGTGACCGCCTGCGAAACCGCCGATGTCGTTACCGTAAATGTACCAACCTTCGCACCAGCCTTGATCGCGACGCTTGTTGGAACACTTGCTGCAGAAATGTCATCCGAGAGGGTAACGACTAGTCCTTCTTTCGGTGCAACTCCCGTCAGCGCAATCGTCCCAACCGCCGGCTTGCCACCAAGTACCACCGTAGGCAAGATCGAAACCCCTGCAACACGTGCCGCCTGAACCGTTACATCTTCATCGACAACAACACCATTCACACTCGCTGTGACCTTGGCTTCCGTATCTGCTCCTACGACAAGCGTTTTCGCCGGAAGACCTTCATCCCCGAACTTGGTGCCGCCGCGGACATCGAAATCGTAACCGATGCCGCAAGCCCTCCAGGGACTTTCCCAGGCGTAATGCTGATGTCAGAAAGAACACCCGGAAGCACAGTCAGCGTTCCTGTCGTTGCAATCGCATTTCCTGTGGCGGTGATGCTCGCCGTCGTTGAAACCGCAACACCAGTCGTCAACAGATTTACCGAAATACGGTCCTGTCCCGCTGGCACCACTACGGATGCAGGAGGTAAGACGGCTGTGCTACTCGACTTCAATGCAATCGCTAGGCCACCCGTCGGTGCGGGACCTGAGAGACGAATCTGTCCTGTTGCTGTAGCCCCACCAAGCAAACTCTGTGGCTGAATCTCGAAGGACACAGGACTCACAGGAAGAATCAGCGTCCGCTTGTCCTCAGTATTGCCTGCAACATCCTCCGACCAGAACACAATCGTGTGCCGCTTGCCATCGAGAACCAATGGCGTGACATACGTCTTCTCTGCACCGCCATCCATTGTGTAAACTGTCCGCGCAATCCCAGAGCGGTTGTCCGTCGCCGGCAATGCAAGGCTAGTCCCCTTTGCATTTGAGACAGGAGTCGTCACCGGATCGACTTGGTCCAGCTTAATGCTGCTGACTTTGGCCGTTTCGGTATTCCCTGCCTCATCTACAGCGTAGTATGAGAGCGTGTGTGGCCCATCTTCTTCGATGGCAATGCGGACATCCGCGCCCGCTGCAATCCGCTCGGTTCCACCATCGATGGTGTAGCGGATCTCCCGGATGCCGCTGCCGCCATCATTGTCCGTCGCCTGGATACGCCACTCGGTTACAGACTTGTTCCATCCGAGGGCATTTGGATTTGGGGAAATCGAGACCTTGCTTGTAGGTTTAGTAGGGTCGCCAACACTCACAATGTTGGTGGTCTCGATGTTGCCAGCCTTGTCCTCCGAGAAGAAGGTGATCGTGTGGCGGTTGCCATCCAGATTGACCTTACCGATATACGGCTGGGTCGCTGCGCCATCGATGGCGTACTTTGTCGTCGCGATACCACTGGTCGCATCGGATGCATCCAAGGTAAACCACGTCCCCCGAGGCTCGCTGATCAGCGCTGTCGTGGGCTTAACCGTATCGATCTTAATGGTCTCGGACTTGGTGTTTTCGGTGTTGCCGATGACATCCGATGCGTAGTACGACAGCGAATGGATACCATCCCCGGACACAACAGGGGATGCCGTTGACCCAGCAACCGTGGATGGCATGCCATCCAATGTGATCCTGATTTCCTTGACGCCGGAGCCATTCACATTGTCCGTCGCTTTGAGCTTGACGGTGACATTGCTCTTAAACCAGCCGCTGAGTCCTGCCGTTCCTGTCCGCGTCTCGATGATGGTTATTGGGGCTAGCGTATCTGGAGCCTGAATCATACGGGTGTTCGTGAACTCCACATTTCCCGCATTGTCCGTCGACCAGAATTTGACCTCGTGGCGCAGGCCATCCACCTGCACGGTACCCGTGTAGAGCTTTGTTGTCCCGCCATCCATGCGGTAGGAAATCCGCTCGATGCCAGCGCGGTCATCGGTTGCCGTGAGGGTAAACGACATCCCATCCGCGGCGTAATTCAGCTGCGAAACTGGCTGGACGGTATCCTTGCGAACCACCAGCTGCTTAGTTGCTTCCGTGTTTCCCGCAAGGTCAACGGAGTAGTAGGTGTAGGTATGGATGCCATCGGTTGCGACAGGCAGCTCCAGATAATTCGTTTTGTGCGTTGTTGGTGCATCTGCATTAATGGCCACAACGAGATCCCGGATACCAAGCCCGACGATATCATCCTTGGCGGTTAGCTGGACGTTTACCGGGACGCGGAACCATCCGAGGTCGTTTGGCGCGACGCTAGTCGTTGCGGTAGTCGTTGGCGCGGCGGTGTCATCCGTTACCCAAATGGCGATACGGCCATTCCACATATCGCAGACATAGACACGTCCCGCTGCATCAAAAGCAACGCCGTATGGATACCAGAAATCGGTCTCTGTGGTCCCCTGCGTACCGAATTTGGATAGGAAGACGCCCTCTGACGTGAATTTCTGAATGCGGTGGTTGTCGTTATCGCCGATATAGACATTTCCGTTATGGTCGATGCCGATGCCTTTTGGGGATTTGAACTGGCCATCTAAAGTGCCGTTACCACCAAATGACTTAACCCATGTGCCATCGAGGAGGAACTTCTGCACCCGGTGGTTGCCGGTGTCGGCGACATAAAGATGTCCAGTTTTCTTATCAACAATACAGCCATAGGGCCCATTGAACTGTCCGGCCGAGCTTCCCGGGCCACCAATTTGCTGAATCCAGACGCCGTTTTTGTCATACTTCTGGATACGATTGCCCCAGTTGTCGCTGACATAAATGTTGTCATCTGCATCGATAGCGATGTTTTCCGCAAACTTTATCTGCTGCTGACCGTAGCCATCCACGCCAAAGGTGAGAAGAACATCCCCATTGGTGGAGTACTTGACCACGCGGTGGTTCCAAGTATCTGCTACGTAAAGGTTGCCCTGGGAGTCAAGGACAATGCCCTCGGGGTACTTGAGCTGGCCTACGGATGAGCCATTTGATCCCCATTCCTTGAGCGGGTTGCCGTTTTTGTCAAACTTTCGGATGCGTGAGTGTCCCGTGTCTGCCACATAAATGTTGCCGTTAGCATCAAATGTGAGTCCGCTTGGGTTGTGAAGCCACATCGTGCCGCGCGACCCGACTTGGGTGTGGTAGCGGTAGGTCTGTGCATCTGCCCGAGATGGAAAGAAAGCGGCCGCAGCCACCATCATCATCCAAATGGTCAGCAGAGTTACCCGGCGGAAGTGTGCAAACGTTGTCATGGCAGTCATCATCACCTGATTGGGAGTCAATCAAGTATATACGAGCACGAAACGTTGTACGAATTCGGACTTACTGATTACGGTTGCGAGAATTATCCAACGAGAAACAGCCGCGCACCGCCATCCAGGAGGGGGAGCTGCACACCATCCATGAGTGGGCTGGCATCGTGGAGAGGAACTTCACGCCCCGTCTCAGGGTCAATCTCGACCACACGCTGACCGGAGCGGACATCGAATTCCACCGTCGGCCACGCGCTGTAG
>JBEEMN010000270.1:0-3543 GCA_041192625.1 Armatimonadota bacterium | reverse complement strand
CACAGGAAACTGTTCTGGGTGCAGAATCCATTTCCCAGCAGGAAGCTGCCTTAGACATCCCCGATGACCTGACGGGTCCGCTAGAGCGATTTGTTGCACGCAATGGAATCGAGGCTGGATACACACTGGATACGGCCAACGCCGTTGTGGCTGCGCTGCAGAGTGAGCACGGATATTCGATTAACTTCTCGCACCACCCTGGTGATGCACTTGCATCCTTTCTGGATTCCCCTGGGGAGGATGCGCATTGCGCCTACTTTGCGAGCGCAACGGTGATGATTCTTAGGCATCTAGGCTATCCAACTAGGCTGGTGAGCGGCTTTTTCGCGCATGAACCTGCCGGGGACGGCATCACGGTGCGCGGCCGGGATGCCCATGCTTGGGCAGAAGTCCATGTCCCGCAGAAGGGCTGGGTTTTGATAGAAGCAACACCTGCTACTGGTCTGCCATCGGGTGATGCGGACAGCGTTTCCTGGTTTTCTAGGCAGTGGGAAAGAGTCACGGATGCGATCCGGGCAATAAGGGCAGAGCTGGAAAGCGGCAACCTGGCATTTGTCGCTGTGCCTGCCGGGTTTGTCGCCATCATTCTGGGCATTTCATTCTATGTAAAGCGTAAACGCCAAACGAGTCTAGATGTCACAGACAAACGTTTTGCCGACTTTGTGCGTGAATACAACGGCCTCTGCCGCAAACTTGGCATTCCAAACGTCGGTAATGAAACGCTGGTTCATCATTTCAATACGAACGTGGATGTCTTTGATGAAGAGATCCGTGACGAGGTTCGAACCTTTATCCTTCTCTACGAGCAATGCCGCTATGGAAGCGCATCCCTTGATGCCAACGCAGTAGACAACCTCCGAGCATTACGTAAGCGAACCCGTAAACATTGAATCCGGCAGGCGTTAGTGCTAGACTTGGCGCATGCGTATCATTCGATTTCTGACCCAAGCTGGGGAAACCCTGCATGGCATCGCGACAGATGCCTCTCTGACCTCTGCACGTGTGCTTTCAGATGCTCTCTGGAACGGTGGAACCGAAACGGGGGAAATCGCACAGGTTGCTTCGCTGCTCGCACCAGTTGTTCCAGTGAACATTTTGTGCATTGGCCTCAACTATAAGCGTCATGCCGAAGAGAGTGGGATGCCCGTGCCCGAGAGGCCCCTCCTTTTCATCAAGGCCACCTCAACCCTTCTTGACCCGGGTGCCAACATCGAGCTTCCGGCCATCTCCGATGAAGTTGACTACGAGTGTGAGCTGGCGATTGTGATCGGCAAGCGTGCTAAGCATGTCTCCGAAGAGGATGCGCTTGATTACGTTTGTGGCTACACCTGCTGCAACGATGTCTCTGCACGTGACTGGCAGCTTCGCCTCGACAAGCAGTGGGCGCGTGGCAAGTCCTTTGACACATTCTCGCCCCTCGGTCCATGTATTGTCAGCACCGATGAAATCCCGGATCCAAACAACTTGGCAATCTCGACCCGCATCAATGGCGAAACACTTCAGTCCAGCCATACATCTGACATGATCTTCAATGTCCGCCACATCATCAGCTACCTTTCTCAGGGCCTGACCCTGCTTCCGGGAACCGTCATCCTGACCGGAACTCCTGAAGGCGTGGGAATGGGACGTACACCAAAGCGCTGGTTGAATCCTGGCGATGTCTGCGAGATTGACATCGAGGGTATCGGCGTGCTCCGCAACACCTGTGTCAGCGAGGTGGTGGCATGAGTGCACTTCGCCTCGATGGCAAACATGCAGTTGT
Organism: Armatimonadota bacterium; assembly: GCA_041192625.1. Taxonomy (GTDB): domain Bacteria; phylum Armatimonadota; class Armatimonadia; order Armatimonadales; family Armatimonadaceae; genus CAIRTT01. The sequence continues at coordinate 1,781 of JBEEMN010000270.1, read as the reverse complement.
AACCGGTGGCGCAAGTGGCATCGGACAGGCAATTGTCGAGCGTCTTGCTGAGTTCGGTGCCCGGGTTACCGTTCTCGATCTCAATGCACGGGATGGCTTTCCGTTTAGGATTATTCCAACCGATGTAAGTAATCCTGAGTCGGTTGCTGAAGCCTTCACGGCAATCGATGAAATCGCTCCGATCGACATTCTCGTTTGCTCAGCTGGAATCGGATTTGTTGGCAATATTCTTGGCACTACGCCTGAGAAATTTGACCAGCTGATGGGCGTGAATGCGCGTGGCGTCTTTCTCTGCTGCCAGCAGGTTATCCAGCGTCTAACAGACACGGGTCGCTCGGGAGCAATCGTCAATATCTGCTCAATTGCCGCGAAAGTCAGCCTTGCAGAGCGCTTTGCTTACAGTGCGACAAAGGGTGCAGTCCTGATGATGACGAAGTCCATTGCGCAGGATTACATCCATCAGGGAATTCGCTGTAACTGCGTCTGCCCCGCGCGTGTGCATACGCCGTTTGTGGATGCCTATCTAGCCAAAAACTACCCCGGACAGGAAGCTGAAAAGCTGGCTGAGCTCAGCGGTGCGCAGCCAATGGGCCGGATGGGAAAGACATCGGAAATCGCATCGATGGTGCACTACCTCTGCTCAGAAGAAGCATCGTTTATTACCGGTGCCGACTACGATGTAGATGGTGGCACATTGGCGATGCGCTAACGGGTGGCGATTCCGTTCACAGTAACGTTTTTGGGTACCGGGACCAGCACCGGTACCCCGATGATTGCTTGTGGGTGTGCAGTTTGTCACTCCACGGATCCGCGTAACCGGCGAACACGGCCATCGGTGCTTGTAACGACACCCACCGGACGCATTCTCATCGATTGTGGTCCTGAGATGCGCCTGCAGCTTCTTGCGGCCTATGTCCCAAGCATCGATGCGGTCCTCCTAACGCATGCCCATGCAGACCACATCCATGGCTTGGATGACCTACGCCAGTTGACCTTTGCTTCCGGAAATCCTGTGGATGTTTTTGCATCTGCGCAGACGCTCAAGCGCGTGATGCACGTCTACGACTACTGCTTCAAAGACACCGGACCGGGCGGCGGGAAGCCGCAGCTGCATCTCTATGAACTGAACTATGGACAAACTATCGACCTCGCCGGCATCTCCATAAAAGCAACACGGCATATGCACGGGTCATTAGATGTCACATCGTTTGTGATCGGCGATCGCTTTGTCTACTGCACCGATGTAAGTCTGATTCCCGAGGAAACGATGGCGGAGTTTGCAGGCAAGGATGTCGTGGTTGTCGGTGCGGTGCGACCGGACAGTAAGCCGCATGCAAGCCACTTTGTCCTCCCCGAGGCCCTCGATGTCCTGAATCGCCTCGCTCCCCGCCTGGGATTGATTACACATATGTCACATTCGTTCGAGCATGGAACAGTTGAAGCGCAGCTCCCGAAAAATCGCCGACTTGCTTATGATGGCCTGATTGTGACACTCTCCGAGCAGGGGATTTCCCTCACAGGTCCAAGCGATTCTGACGCTTGATTGCCGATAGAATCATCGTATGGAAGCCGATACTCCTCCCGATGTTGCATCGTCCATTTTTGCAAAGATAGCCAGTGGTCAGATTCCCGTGCAGGCGGTTTATGAAGATGACTTTGTTATCGCATTCCCGGACATCACTCCCGTCGCGCCCATTCATATTCTCGTTATCCCAAAGGTAGGCATCCGGGATCTCAGCTGCATCAGCCAGCTCACTCCAGCGGAAGCAGCAGGCTTTTTA
>JBEEMN010000269.1:0-3553 GCA_041192625.1 Armatimonadota bacterium | reverse complement strand
CTCATCGCCACAATCAACCAACGGGATTGGATACACTTGACCATGCTGCATGAGATGAAACATCCGGTAAGTGATGTCGCCCTGACGATACTCAGGGCTCAAGACACGTGTACAACAGCCTTTCGCCAGCAGACGCAGCGTGTGGCTTTGATGGTACTTGCTGAGTGCTTGCGCACAATGCCCATCGATGCTGTCCTGGTCACAACGCCCGTTGGTGAAGCGGATGGCTGCCGTCCAGTGGGACGCCTTGTCGTCGTTCCTGTGCTTCGCGCTGGTCTCGCGTTTACCAGAGCAGTGGAGCAGCAGTGTCCGGATGCTGAGTTGATGTTCGCTGGGCTTGCGCGTGATGAAACCACGGCGGAAGCACATTGGTATATGGACCGTATCGGCGATGTCTCTGGGGCATTTGTGGTCGTCCTGGACCCGATGCTCGCGACCGGTGGGAGCGTTGGCCAGGTTGTGGCGCGATGTATGGAGCGCGGAGCGGCAGCGGTGGTCGTTGGATGCATCGTCGCTGCACCAGAGGGCGTCGCAGAGGTTGAGGGTCGCTTCCCGGATGTCCGCATTGTCACGGCAGCCCTTGATTCGCATTTGAATGACGTGAAGTACATCATTCCTGGCCTTGGAGACTTCGGCGACCGGTGGTGTGGCACGTAGGGAAGCGAAGATTTCTCACCTCTTTAGCTGAGCCATTTCGGTTTTCGCGATGTCAGTGGCCGTTGAATTGATACCCAAATGTAATACACCTTAAGGATTGCGTTTCCATGCAGCCCTGTTAACGGTATGTATTACGTGACAAGGCAAATGCATTGGTGTTGCTTGTAGAATGCACCAAGGGCGATGCCCATAATTGTGCACCTGCACAGGGAGAATCCACGTTGGCTAAACGCGCACTCATTACCGGTATCACAGGGCAGGATGGTTCCTATCTTGCAGAGCTTTTGCTCTCCGAAGGCTACGATGTTTACGGTGTTGTTCGCCGTGCATCCACAGAGAACTACGAACGTATCGAACACCTGCGCGGTCAAATCACTCTTCTCCAAGCCGACCTCCTTGACCAGTCATCCTTGGTACAGGCCATCCGCGAAAGTAACCCAACCGAGCTCTACAATCTGGCCGCACAGTCCTTTGTACCGACATCGTGGGCACAGCCTGTCCTGACCGCTGAGTTCACCGCCATCGGTGTGACAAAAGTCCTCGAAGCGATGCGTGCTGTAAACCCGGAGATTCGCTTCTATCAGGCGAGTTCTAGCGAGATGTACGGCAAGGTTCTCGAAGTTCCTCAATCGGAAGACACGCCTTTCTACCCACGTTCGCCTTACGGTGTCGCAAAGGTCTACGGACACTACATCACCGTCAACTACCGTGAGTCCTACAACCTCCATGCATCCAGTGGCATCCTCTTCAACCATGAGTCGCCACGCCGCGGGCTTGAGTTTGTAACACGTAAGGTCACCGATGGTGTTTCGCGCATCAAACTGGGACTTGCGACCGAGCTGCGCATGGGCAATCTTGATTCACAGCGTGACTGGGGATTTGCGGGCGACTATGTGAAAGCCATGTGGCTGATGTTGCAGCAGGACACGCCAGATGACTTTGTGGTCGCAACGGGTGAGACGCATACCGTCAAGGAACTCGTCCAGCTGGCATTCGATCGCGTTGGGCTGGACTGGGAAAAGTATGTCGTCATCGACCCGCGCTTTATCCGGCCTGCGGAAGTTGATCTTCTCATCGGACAGCCTGCCAAGGCAAATAAAGTCCTCGGGTGGGTTCCAGAGACATCGTTCCCAACATTGGTCAACATGATGGTCGATGCTGACATGGACCGCTTGTCTGCCCGTAAATAAGCAGCAAACGATGAAGGTATTGGTTACGGGTGCCAGCGGATTCGTCGGCCGGCACCTCCTGCCTGCACTGCAACGTGCTTATCCGCATGCTGTGCTTATTGGCACCAGCGGACCCAGCGATCCACCGCGGACCAGCGTGGATGGCTATGTTGCGTTGCCGCTGGACCTGTCCAGTCAGCAATCCATTAACGGTGTTGTAGACACGGTTCGTCCGACGCACGTTGTACACCTCGCGGGGTACGCGAGCGGCGCGGGCACAGATGCCGCAGGTATCGCGAAAATCAACGCAAGTGGGACGGAGACGCTCCTTCGTGCACTGGCAGGTCTGGCGCACCCAGTGACGGCCGTTTTGGCATCCAGTGGCTATGTCTACGGAACGACGCCAGATGCTCCAGGTGCGGATGAAGACTTTCCCTGTAACCCAAGCGGCGCATATGCCATCAGCAAGGCATCCATGGAGGATGCAGCGCGTGAGATTGCATCGGAAAAGCTGAGAATCGTTGTTTCCCGCTCCTTCAACCACACCGGGCCGCTCCAGACGACTCAGTTTGTTGTCCCGGCTTTTGCGCAGCAGCTGGCGCAAATCGAACACGGAGACCTTCCACCAGTGGTGAAAGTGGGCAACCTCGATGCGCTGCGTGACTTTTTGCCCGTCGCCGATGTTGTAGATGCCTACTGCAGAATGTTGATGTTGGATGCGCCTTACACGGTTTTGAATGTGTCGAGTGGTGTTGGGGTTTCGGTCCGCGACCTCCTCGATGGCCTGATTGACATCGCACGCGTACCCGTTACGGTGGAATTGGATCCGACCCGCCTGCGGGCATCCGATGTCCCATGTAGTGTAGGAAACCCGGCGAAGGCAAAACAGCTGTTAGGTTGGGAGCCAAGCGGCGACATTGCCACCATGCTCTCCACTACGCTCGCATATTGGCGCTGCCAATAACTTGGTTGAGAAGGATAGAAGAATGCAAACCCGTTCATTTGATGGCATCCCAGTAGGTGAAGTTGGTCTTGGTTGCTGGCAGATCGGTGGAAGCTGGGCACATGTCGAGGAAGACGATGCCCTTGCGATCCTTCGGGCAGCCTATGCAGCGGGCGTCACATTTTTTGATACCGCAGATGTCTACGGCGCCGGACGCTCCGAGCGCTTGATTGCACGCTGGGTTGCCGAGGATGCACCGCAGGGTATCTTTGTCGCAACCAAACAGGGACGCTTCTCGCCGCCAGGCTGGCCAGAGAACTGGACACTGGATGCGATGCGGACGCATATCAACGCAAGCCTCGAGCGCCTCAATGTCGCATCTCTGGACCTTGTGCAGCTCCACTGCATCCCAACCGATGCTCTCCGCGATGGAACCGTCTTCGATCACCTCCGGACGCTTCAGGCGGAAGGGCTGATCAAGCGCTTTGGCGCAAGCGTTGAGAGCATCGAGGAAGCGGAAATCTGCATGGCACAGCCGGGGCTCGTCAGCCTGCAAATTCTCTTCAATGTCCTTCGCCAGCGTCCTGTCTGGCAGCTGTTCGACAAAGCACAGGCAAATGGCACATCCCTGATCGTACGCCTCCCGCTGGCAAGCGGTTTGCTCTCAGGGAAAATGACTAAACAGACTGCATTTGGAGATGAGGATCACCGTAATTTCAACCGGGACGGCGCAGCGTTCAATGTTGGCGAGACGTTCTCCGGGCTACCCTACGATGCAGCCATC
>JBEEMN010000268.1:0-3554 GCA_041192625.1 Armatimonadota bacterium | reverse complement strand
GCTCATTGCAGCGTGGGAGCACGCCACTGCAGAGCTCCCTGTGATGCCAAAGTCTTCCTGAAGGGACTAGGCTGCGGCGCTCCAAACCTGTTCTCCGACGACCTCTGGTTGTAGCTGGCGTGGGATGTGTTTGTACCAAGTGGTATCCACATTCCACAGGCTTCCCAGCCATTTTTGGACATCCGGACAGCGACTTGGTGCACCGGTTTGTCCCCGATAAGGAGTGCATACCAACCGGTGGATTGTAGGTCCAGTGGCGGTAACCATGAACTCGATACAGATATGATCGATGCCGCTGGAAACGGCCATGGAATCGCGGATCATGTCCTGAAAACCCGCTGGACGCTGGAAGTCAAAATTCGGGCAGACACTGCTGTGGACCGTTTGACGAATATGTGTCCATTCCGGTGTGTAGAGAGCACAGCCACCGAGGCGTGTGATGGTTGGGGATATGAGCTCAATCATCTCCGGGATGCCATCAAAACAGTAAACCCGATACTTCATCAGCTGCTGGCCGTTGTCATCAAGTAGAAAGGGCTCAACGACAATCTTGGCATCCACAAAACCAACATTCATAGCGGTTGTTGTGCTACGAACGGATGTCGATAGCCACATTGATGCGATGGTCTTGGCATCCTTATCGCTGATTGAGAATCTTGTAGAGCGCTCGGTGACTTGGAAATGTCCATCCTTGTCGCAAAATGCATCGCCATTTCCGTACAGAAACCACTGGCTCTCATAGCGGAGAAGGCATGTGGAATGTTCTTGGGAGCCTCGCAAAAAGCATGTCGTCGGCAAGTTTTCCCAGTCGATGTCATCCACGGATTGGTACGTGCCCAAAGCTGGGAGCGTCTTTGCTCCACAGGCTTCGGCAAACGCCTGGGCTTCGACGGTGTCACTGATGCGGTTCCAGAGTGGGTTGGTGTCGTGCGCCATCCGCTGACGCACCTTCCATGCATATTCAGTGCAGCTCGGTGCTACCTGATCTTTTATTCGCTGCCATGAAACCTGAAGGCGTAATGTTTTTTCGTCGTTGAACATTGGTTATCCGTCCTTGTGGTGCATCAAGTGCAATCTTCGTGCCGATGCAACTGTTTAGGCTCAATATTCGTAAGTATTTTGTTATGAGGTGAATAAACCGTCGTTTACCTACACGAGGGTGTTTCTTGTATGTCGTGTGCAATTGGCGGTAAGTTGGTGCAATACCGGACGAATTGCAGATGCGATTTGTCTTACAAACAGCGCATGATTATCGAGAGTTCATTGGTTTTCCGGGAGGATTCGTAAATGGTGATGTCCATAGTGTTTGCGGCGCTGGCGTTGGTTTCCGTGGATGTGCAGACTATCCGAGCGGATGTCAGCTTTCTCGCATCCGACCGCCTCGCGGGCCGCGGAACGGGTGAGCCGGGAAATGCGCTCGCCGCCGGGCATGTGGCATCACGTTTCGCAGCGCTTGGACTGACTCCTGGAGCATCAACAAATCAGTGGCTGCAGCCGTTCAAAGTTGCGATGGGCAATCGACCGGCATCATCCTCCACCATAAAGATTGATGGTCGTAGCGTCAAGGGAAGCTCTTCCGTGATGGTGCATCCGCGCAGCGGTAGCGGAAATGTAGCTGCAAACATCGTGGCTGCATCCCCGGGTGCAGCGCTCAAGGGAGCCATCGCGGTGGTTCCATTGCCTCCTGATTCAGGACTGATCAAGCAGGCTGGTCTGGTGGCTGCGGCGCGGGATGCGGGTGCGGTTGGTGTTATTCTGCTTGCGGATACAAATCCGGATGGTGCATTTGGCATCCATGTTGAGGGACCTGGCGCAGACTACGGCTTGCCTGTCGTCGTGATGCTAAAGTCAGCGTTTTCGCCGAGTGGGCGTCTGCCGGAGCGCGGGAGCTTGTCGCTGACGATGCTGCCATTTGAGGTCACGACGAACAATGTGATTGGTGTGCTGCCTGGAACCGACCCGCAGCTTTCGAAGGAAGTTGTGGTTGTCGGAGCGCACCTTGACCATCTGGGCATGGGAGGCGCATCCTCGCTTTCGGACAGTAAATCCCCTGCGATTCACCACGGCGCGGATGACAATGCATCCGGGACGAGCGCGCTGATTGAGATCGCTTCGATATTGTCATCCCCTGCGAACCGTCCAAAGCGCACGGTCGTGTTTATCGCATTCTCGGGTGAGGAGCTTGGCCTGCTTGGCTCTGTCCACTACGTCAAGAACCCTGTCTACGCGATCAAGGACACGGTGGCGATGGTCAATCTGGACATGGTTGGCCGTATGAAAGACAAGAGTCGTTTGTCGTTGATTGGTGTAAAGACGAGTCCTGGTTGGGAGTCGGTTGTCTCGCCGCTGGTCAAGCGTTCAGGGCTGAATGTGGTGCTTGAAGATTCCACGAGCGGTGGAAGTGACCATCAGCCATTTCAGGCGGCAAAGGTCCCTGTGACATTCTTCTTCACGGGGCTGCATGCGGATTATCATCGGCCAAGCGATACGGTTGACAAGCTTGACATCGATGGCATTGCCAAGGTCAGCCAGCTCGCAGCGCGGGTTGTGGAGCGTGTTGCAGATGCCCGTGAGCGTTTAGTGTTCAGCGAGCCTCCAGCGGCTGCGGGTGGTTCATCCACGATGCGTGCAAAGGCATCCCTGGGGACGATTCCCGAGTACGGAGCTGGCGTTATTGGTGTCCTGGTGGGTGGTGTCCGTGCGGGGAGCCCAGCGGAGAAGGCGGGGCTGCAGGCGGGTGACATTTTGGTTGGGTTCGCGGGCAAGACGATCCGGAGTATTGAAGAGTACACGGCGGCGCTTGGGGAAGCGAATCCGGGGGATGTTGTTGAGCTAAAGGTTGACCGCAAGGGCAAGATTTTGCTGATGAAGGCGACGCTGGCCGAGAGCCGCCGCTAGGGATTTTGAGAGGAATTGATGATGCGTAAAAACAAAGCGTTTGGGGTTGGAGCCGTGACATTGCTGACGGCATTGATTGGTGTAGGAGTGGCGGCTATCGCTAACGTGCAGCCTCCTGCCGCAGGGGATGGCCCATTGGCTGCGATGCTTGATCCAAAGGAAAAGCATCTTACGAATGTCCGTCAGCTGACATTTGGCGGTCAGAATGCGGAAGCCTATTGGTCGTACGATGGCAAGAAGCTGATTTTTCAGCGCTACGATGGCGATTCGTATAAGGCGGATCAGCAGTTTGTGATGAATGCGGATGGTTCCAACCGTATCCGTGTATCAACTGGCACGGGACGCACAACTTGCGGCTATTTCCTAAAGGGTGATAAGCAGGTTATCTTCGCATCCACGCACGGGTTTGGACCTGAGATTCCACAAGACCCGGACCGCTCCCTTGGCTATGTCTGGCCGATTTTTCCAAGCTACGCGATTTGGAAGGCAAACGCAGATGGGACGAACCTGACGCCTCTGTTCCCAAAGAAGGTTGAGCTGGGCAAGAAGGTTGGCTACAACGCCGAGGCGACTGTTAGCCCAGATGGCAAGCGTGTCGTGTTTACATCCACGATGGATGGCGATCTCGAGCTGTATACGATGAAGCCGGATGGCAC
>JBEEMN010000267.1:0-3561 GCA_041192625.1 Armatimonadota bacterium | reverse complement strand
CCCGGGTGATGCTGACCTCGCTTACATCCAGACACAGCGCATTGCTTCCCGGATAATTAGTCCCGATCCGTTCACCGCCGTTGGACGATCCATGGATGGATTCAAGGTCAGCCGAACCATTGGCAAGCACTCTCAAACCTTGGCTGGTTTCTACCCGACCACCGGAGCCTTCAACATGGATGGTGGAGACACTATCTCGAAGGTTCGTCAGCTCTACGCTTCCGATGCATCCAGCAACGGGACATCATCAAATCGATACTTTATTGGGCACTACGTCGATGCCCGCGGGCTGACCGCCGTCGATAACACAGCAGCTCCAGGCCGCGGTGTCATCGATGTAACAACGCTTGGTGGTCACGTGCTCGGCGGCAAAACATACGGGAAGTCCCGTGTTGATACCTTTCTCTGGGGTGGTACACAGACTGGGAGCTGGGGTGCACAGGTACATCAGGCCTACGCTGCCGCTGCAGAAGTCGGCTTCAAGAGTCCAGCGACCAAAGGCTGGTGGCTACGGGGTGGGGCGGGGTACTTCTCCGGTGATGCGAATCCCGGTGATGGTAAACATCAGTCATGGGTCCCACAAACGTATGCACCAAGGCTCCTCTTCAGAACCCCTGTGGTGACAGAGTCCAACCTTCAGGACTTTTACGCGATGGCAATCAAGCGGAACAAGAGGGAAACCATTCGACTCGAGGCACACGCATTTCGTGTCGATAAGCCAGCCGACCGCTGGTACATCGGTGGACCAGTGTTTCAATCCGGGGGCGCATTTGGTCTGAATGGCAAACCAACCGCTGGTATGCGAGATATCGGCTCCGCCGTTGACATTTCCTACGATGTAACCTTGAACCAGCGTGACACCTTGAATGTGTATGCCGGTTATGTGCATGGAGGAGCAGTCGCCGCGACATCCTACAGTGGACGTTCCGCGTTTCTTGGATTTGTACAGATTACACGTAAGTTCTAATTGGATTCAGCTGGTGTGCAAACGTGCTCTCACAATTCAGCACGGTGATAAATGATAGATTACTCCGGCTAGCGCAATGCACGGCCGGAGGACATCGATGCTGATAGCCGTAGCGCTCTTGTTGACAGGTGCGCAGGTGCCATCCAAATCGCCCACTTCGACGCCTGAGCTGTATGCCACACTGCGCGTGCGCTCTGAATCGTGGGGATGGTTCAAGCCAGCCACGCCCGGTTACCAATCGTCCTATACATTCAGTCATAACCTGCTTCGCTTCGGTGGACGCCTCCCAACCGCACATCGGGTAAGCGGACTACGCCCCTTTGAAACCGTCATCGAAGCCGCAGCGCCGCTCCTCCTCGGCCTCCCGCACAATGCCGTCGCCCCGGCACCAAATGGCTCTCTTGGCACAGGAGCCCAGTACCGTCAGTTCAACGGAAGCCAGCAAGGAAGCCTCTTCCTAAAGCTTGCCTACATCCACATGCCACAGGTGGGCAAAAATCCGGACATTCTGATCGGACGCTACGAAACCACGGATGGCATCGAGCTACTCCCCGGCGACCCAGATCTTGCCTACGTGCAAGTACAGCGGTCCGCCGCCCGCTTGTTTACTCCCAACCCTTTCACTGCGGTTGGACGTTCCTTCGAAGGTGTCAAAGTCTCGAGGACGATTGGTACACACAACATCACGGCGATGGCTTTCTACCCGACCACCGGGCAGTTCAATCTTGATGGCGGCGATACGATCACCAAAGTCCGGCAGGTCTATCTTGCTGATTCACGCGCGACAAAGACATCGAGTAACCGGGTTTTTGCAGCAACTTACACGGATGCACGCGGCCTTAATGCAGTCGACAATGACCTCACACCAACCAATTCGGCCATCAATGTCACGACTATCGGGGGAAATGCTCTGACATCTGCGCTTCGTGGCAAGTGGCGAACCGACACACTCCTCTGGGGAGCGCTCCAGGGCGGTCAATGGGGCAGCCGGCCGCATTCGGCATACGCTGGAGTCGCGGAGGCTGGTATCAAGCACCCAAGCTTTGGAGGATGGTGGCTCCGCGGAGGCACAGCTGTCTTTTCTGGTGATGGCAATCCAAATGATCAAAAACACGAGACATTTGCCCCACAAATCACCGCGCCCCGGCAAAACTGGCGGACGCCGACCGTGACGGAAGCCAACCTCAATGAGGTCTACTTAATGCTCATCAAGCGGAACAAAAAAGAGACCATCCGGCTGGAAGCACACCAATATGCGCTCGATAAGGTTGCGGACCGCTGGTACAGCGGTGGCCCGGTTTTTCAGACGACGGGGTCATTCGCGATGTCTGGGAGGGCCAGCAATGGCTACCGTGATCTTGGAACGATGGTCGATGCATCCTACGATGTCACGCTCAACCCGCGGGATACAGTGTCGCTTTACATTGGTTACGTGCGGGGCGGAGAAATCGTTGCATCCAGTAACACTGGCCGCTCAGCCTTCCTTGGCTTTGCACAGATAACCCGGAAGTTCTAAGCGCTCTAGCTTGCTAGCGTTGCGCGGTCGATGTCTCCTAGTGCCTTTTGGCCGGATGCAAGCCACAGCACACCGGCGATGAGGATGTAGATGCCTCCGGTTGCCCCGATTGCGATGCTCATCGGGACTCCGGCATCCACGGCAACCCCAATTGCAATCGAACCAAGCCCGGCGCCAATAAAGCCAATCAGGTTCATCAGGCCCGTGGCGCTGCTGCGCTCTCGGGCAGGGATGACATCGTAAAAAGCCGGCGTCAGGTTGGCATCATAGAGGCCTTTACAAAACCCAAAGGCTATCATCGCCGCAATCAACAGCCACGGGTTCAATGATGTCCCGCAGAACCAGATAAACGGTGCTCCAATCAGGGTCGCGATGGCCTTTAGGCGGATACGGGCATCGGGTTGACGTGCCGCCCAGCGGTCCGCTAGCTGTCCACCTACAATGGCTCCCGCAAAGCACGCCAGCTGAATAAAGACCGTGGCGCCGAGCCCGGCAAGTGTCAGATCAAGCTTGAACTTTTCTTTGAGAAATGTCGGCATCCAGGTTAGAAAGACCGCATTTACCATGTTCGCCCCAAAGAAGGCGGTGATGATCAGGATGGCTGTTCGGTTTCCACGGAGCCCAACCAGAAACTGTCGGTAGGCAACGAGTGGGCGTTCTTGTGGTGTTCCAGATGCTCGTTTTGGCGCAGCACGCATCACCAGCTGGAGCACAGCCGCGAGGACAACCCCTGCGATCCCCAGAATCACAAAGGGAGCGCGCCAGCCGTAGCGCGTTGCCATCCAGCCCGCGAGCACACCACCAAAAATCGTACCAATGTAAAGGCTTGTCTGGTGGATGCTCGTTGCGCGGCTCCGGGTTTTTGGGCCGTGATAATCGGCGATATAGGCCATGGATGCCGGGAAGTAGAACGCCTCCCCAAGGCCCTCGGCTCCCCGTACAGCGATGAAGTGCCAGTAGGTACCGCATCCTCCGGTTAGCCCTGTGATGGCGGACCAGACGACAAGCCCACCAAGAATCACGCCCTTGCGGGGGAAGCGGTCACCGATGGCTCCGGCAAGAGGACTTGCTGCCGCGT
>JBEEMN010000266.1:0-3569 GCA_041192625.1 Armatimonadota bacterium | reverse complement strand
TGATACCCGTGTGCTTTGTACAGCAACCATCGAGGAGCGTGTTCCAGGCTGGATGAAGGGTAAAGGCACCGGTTGGCTTACGGGTGAGTACGCCATGCTGCCTCGTTCTGGCCGTGACCGTAACGAACGCGACCGTCTGAAACCTAATGGACGAACCATTGAAATCCAACGTCTGATTGGTCGCAGCCTCCGCGCAATTGTTGACCTTGAACGCCTTGGTGAGCGAACAGTCATTCTCGACTGTGATGTAATCGGCGCCGATGGAGGTACGCGCTGCGCATCAATCACCGGCGCTTACGTTGCACTTTGCCTTGCGGTCAAAAATTTGGGGATGTCCGACAAGTTCATCACCGGCCAGATTGCAGCGGTAAGTGTGGGCGTTGTTGGCGGAGTACCGCTTCTGGATCTCTGCTACGAAGAAGATAGCCGTGCGCAGGTCGACATGAATATTGTTGCCCTTGCGGATGGCCGCTATGTAGAGGTTCAAGGAACTGCAGAAGGACTGCCTTACGATCGTGTGATGATGAACAAACTCCTCGATGTTGCCCAAGTTGGTTTGGATCATCTTTTTGCCGAGCAAGTGAAAGCAATCAATCGTTGAGTAAGACAAAACTGCTTCTTGCAACGCACAATGCCCACAAGGTGGACGAGCTGCAACAGATGTTGTCCGGATTTCCGGTTGAAGTCTGCTCGATGCTGGACTTCCCGGGAATTCCGGAGCCTGATGAGACAGGGTCGACATTTTTGGAGAATGCGACAATCAAAGCAAAGGCTGCAGCTGCATTTACGGGCTTACCTGCCCTCGCGGATGACAGCGGTATATGCATAGATGCACTCAATGGTGCACCCGGCATTTTCAGTGCGCGTTGGGCGGGACCTGGGTCATCGGCGGAAGATTGGATTCAAAAGACTCTTGAACTCCTAGATGGAACACAAGATGACCAACGGACGTGTCGGTACGTATGTGCGCTTTCCTTAACGGATGCATCTGGCGATGTGATTGCGGTTTCAGAAGGAAATATGGAAGGAAGAATCGCCCATTCTCCTTCTGGCCACGGTGGCTTCGGTTACGATCCAATCTTTCTCGTTGCACCTAACTACGAAATCACTGCTGCGGAACTAAGTCCTGAAGAAAAGCATGCGATTTCGCACCGTGGAGTTGCCCTGAGAAACCTCCTTGAGATCATCCTGCAATCTAAGCTGCTGGGGTAAGTCCCATCCAGCGAAGCACATCTGGTAACAGGCGATTCCAATATTGCCAGTCATGACTGCCCTCGCTCACTTCATAGCGAATAGGCATGTTCATCTCGTTTATCCTTGCAAAGAACGTTTGATTATCGTCAAAAAGAAAGTCAGATGTACCGCAATCCATCCAAAGGTTAGGAAACTGGCCAGTCGAGGCGCACTGTGTGGCCAAGTGCAGTAGATCGTGATGTGTTCCTACCGGGTTATCAGCAAAAATGCGTCGTAGCTCCTCGTCGTACTCAGCGCTTCGGAGCGGGTTGTTAAGTGGCTGGGACCCAATCATCAGTGCTCCTGACATACTGGCAGCATGACCATAGACTCCAGGGTTCGACAGTGCGAGTCTAAAGGCGCCATAGCCTCCCATCGACAGGCCGGCAATATAGCGATGTTCAAACGATGTAGATACACCAAACCAGTCTTCGATCTTTGCTATTAACTCACTGCCTATTGCATCGCCCCATTTGGACCCTTGTTCTGCATTGGTGTAAAATCCACGTCCACCATAAGGCATGACTATTACAGCATCACAGGGCTCAACGTAGCGCTCGACGGATGATCGCCGATGCCAGATGGAATGGTCATCAGAAAGACCGTGCAAAAGATAAAGAGTGGCTTTTCCTCTAGGCCCAGACTCTGGAACCAGAATTCGGGCTCCTAGCTGGAGACCGACAGCAGATGAGTAATAGGTTGTTTGAAATTCAATCATTGGTTCCAAATCCATCGTTACGTAAAACTATGAAAAAGGTTCATTGCAACAGTACAATTTCGTGGTTACAATGCGCCCATGGTAGTGGACACATCTAGATAAAATCAGGTGACATTACTACCATTTGTTTTAGGAGGACTATTCCCTATGGCATACAGCCATGTTTCAGCAAAGTCTGGAAAGACATTCTATCTTCATGTCCGCAATACCGTCCGTGGTGAAAAAACCATCCCATTTTATTTCTTCGCAGGAGAGATAAAGCCGACGACTCCGGATACCCAAGCGCTCGACGCCGTGCCAGCCGGTTATGTTGTAACGGAAAGTGAAAAGACGGGTTTACCACTCCTAAAGCGGGGCTAACCATTCTTTGATTTTGTTGGAATACGGTCCAAAGCAATGTTGCTCTGGACCGTATTTTTTCGTGACTCAGACCCGGGAAAGTAGGCTAAGCACGTCGTGGAAGGATACGTACGGTGACTACCTGGTCATTTGCGGGATCCACAGTCATAGCCGCTGGCGTGACGTTGATATTTCTAACGAGTGGCATCATTCCATTACGCGGCTGTTGGCTTGCAGAAAAATGAACAACACCCTTTGGAAGAAGAATTTTGGTTGGTTGATCACGTAACATTAGGTACGTCATCACCCATGGCCTGCCATCAACTTCACCCGATACCTTCAGGAAGACCGGTTGTGTTTGATTGCTGCTTGAATCATTGATAACAAATTTGATAATCCGACCACGCTTAAGCGTTAAGTCAGCCAGTGAAATCCGACTGCCACGGTCACACTCAATTTGAGATATTGGTGCAGAACATACGGATTCAACTTCACGGCTCAACGCTTTGACGGAATACACACCGTTAGGCAATCGCGCAAACGTGTAGTCACCAAATGCGTCTGTTCGAGCTCTGGGCATCCTGAAATTGCGTACATTCCCACCGATGATGACATCTGCGTTGGCAACGGGTTTCCCTTTAGTATCAATCACCCTGCCCCGAAGCTCATTCGACGGATACACCTTTACCCTAGGGAATGTCCTAACCTTGTCACTTCTCAACGCAATGTTCGTCAAGGAAAATGTTTTAGCATATTCAGGATTCAGGATTTCAAACGTTACAAATCCCCTTTGCGGTAACCCGCTAACTTGCAATTCACCATTCTCAGAGCTACGAATGTCACTTTTTGTGTCGATGGCGGTGGTTACATCACCAATCGTGAAGGTCCCGGACAGACGAGTGCGCAGTGGACGCAATGTCACATCGACAAAACGAGTCGCAAACGTAACGGAGACTGATTCGCCAATATGGACATCAGCGAAGTCATTGACTTCAGTCCCAGAAATTGCGGCAAGTAAGCGCCCATTTGATCGAGCAACCACTGCAATGTCATCAGAACTTGTCTTCGGAATCCGAATCGAAAATGGCTTTCCAGCTTCAACAGTCTGTCTGGCGAGGAACCCTCCCCTGCCCGAGCAGACTTCAATAGAATCTGCAGATGCTGCGATGCCTACAAGAGTACCAGCGATGACCGACACTGGTCGCGACGTTCGCTTTGGCTTTATTGCAACCAGAGCATCCAAATTTCTGTTGTCCTGAACACGGGGGGCCTTCACAGT
>JBEEMN010000265.1:0-3583 GCA_041192625.1 Armatimonadota bacterium | reverse complement strand
GGCTTCGCGCCTTCGGCAAGTGTCGATTGGGATTGCTGTCCATCCTCGCCACTACTGGATGACTGCCTTGGCTGATCGAATTTTGGGTAGGTTGGTTGTTGCTTTGCACGCGCGGGATCTGGTCCGCGGTTGATGAGGGACGTTCCGACGGCGATGCCGCCAAGTGTAAATGCGACCGCTCCTGCTACCAAAAGGCCAAGTTTTACAGTCTGAGGCAACGCTGCGTACCAAGCCTGCAATGCTAGCAACGGGTTCCCAGCCACAGGCTTTCGAGTTCTTGTGCCGGATGCGGGTTTGCGCTTCGGTTTTGATGCGTAGGAAGCCGTGTCCGCACGCATCCCCATCACACGGCGAAGCCTGTCAGCGTGGTCCTGATTACCAGGTGCGCAATCAACAGCGAGCGCATAGTGTTGACGGGCATCGGTGATGTGCCCTGCATTTTCGTAGAGCTCACCGAGCAGTGCATGGGTGGTGGCACAATCCGGGACTGACTCCAGACGTTGTTGTGCAAGAGCTATCGCAACCGATGACTGTCCCCGGAGCTTACAAAGATTGATTTCGGCAAGCGTTGGAGCTTCGGATTCAGGACTTTCCAGTGTGCCCAAAGCCCCCAGTACCCCGCTCTGTCTCATCCAGTGAGTCTTGCTTCACCCAAGCAACCCGCGTGTAGCTTGCGATCACCAACTGGGCGATGCGATCTCCACGGGAAATCACAAAGTCATGTTGCCCGAGATTGATAAGGAGAACGCCGACTTCACCGCGGTAATCCGCATCGATGGTCCCTGGGGCATTTACCATCCCGATACCGTGCTTTAGGGCAAGCCCTGACCGGGGACGGACCTGTGCTTCGTATCCTGTAGGTAGCGCAATCGCGATACCTGTCGGGATTAGCCGTCGCTCTCCGGGAGTAAGGGTGATGGCTTCCGTGATCGCCGCGCGCAGGTCCATCCCAGCTGAGTGTGCAGTTGCGTACTCTGGCATTGGGATGTCTGCTGCGTGCGGGAGCATGACGATGTCAACATTCACGGAAGCCATGGTCTTGGTTAGCCAGCCACGCGGCTGGAGAGGTTGGCAGCGAAGTCACCTGTCTGCTTTACAGGCATCGTAAAGGTAATCGTCGTACCCTTGCCAATACCTTCAGAGTCTGGCCACATCGTTCCGCCATGCCCCTCGACAAAGTTGCGAACCAGGAAGACACCGATACCTGTTCCATTGATGGAGCGTGTGTCACGGTTATCTGCACGGGCAAACTTCTCGCCGAACTTCTTTAGGAATTCGGGGCTCATTCCAAGGCCCTGATCTGAAATGGCAAACTGTACAAATTCATTGCCAGGAACCATCGATGCCTTGACCTTAACGGCCCCGCCATCTGGAGAGTACTTCAGCGCATTTCCAATGAGGTTGTGGAGGATCTGCTCGAACTTGTCAGGGTCTGCATCGATGATCTGAGGAACATCCGGTTCCGCTTCGAACGAGATCGTATGGGTTTCCCGCTTGTAAGTGGATCCATTTTCGATGGTGATGGTCTTCTTGAGGACTTCAGGGATGTCGACTGTATCGAACACCAGCTGCATGCTTGCGCCAGCTTCAATACGTGACACATTGAGGAGGTCATCGATGAGGCGGCGGAGACGGTCGCATTCTTTGTCGATGATTCCGTAAAACTCGATGCGATCTGTGTGGTCAAACATCGTGCCATCTTCATCCATCAGCAGCGTGCTGACAAACCCCTTGATCGATGTCATTGGGGTACGCAGCTCATGCGAGACGGTTGAAACGAAGGCGGTCTTCATTTTGTCGACATTTTTGATAGCGGTGATGTCGTTGAAGATTGCGACTGTACCAAGACGCTCGCCGGATTCATTGTTGACCGCAGCGGACTGCACTTGGAATGTGTGCATGTTTTCAGGAGCACCTGGCTCAGAAATCGAGATCTCGTCTGTTATTTCAATGTCTGAAGTGGTTGCAGTTCGCAGGAGCTTTACGACATCCTCGTTCGTAACCACGGTGTCCATTGGGCGGTTGTGGAGGCTCTCATCGAGTGCGATGCCCAGAATCTGCCGGGCCGATGCGTTCATCTGCGAGACACGCTCGTTCTTGCCAATCATCACCAATCCAATGGAAAGGGCGTTGATCTGCTCTTCGAGTTCGCGCTTTTCTTCGACAACACGGCGGAATGTGGTTGCTGTGTTGATGACGGCTGCGGCATTACGGCTCATCCGCTCGAGAAGGGCTACATCTTCATCCGTGAAGACGCCGCCAAAGCGCTGGTTGAACACGTGGAGGACACCGATTGTCTTGCGGTCGACAACCTTGTTCGTCTCTTCATCGCGCTTTTCTACGATAAGGGGTACGCAGACGCCGTTTCGGACGCCAATCTGACTGAAGATTTCCTTCGAGCCAAACTCATCCGTGACGGCATCGTACATGATTGCCGGGGCGCCGGATGTAAAGACGTGCCCCGAGAGGCCATCTGTCGTTGCAATGCGAAGTCCATCCAGATTCGACTCATCCAAGCCAAGGGCTGGGCGCTCGGCGATGAGGTCATTTGTCTCAGGATCATGGACCATAAGAAGACACTTTGTGCCCTGAACAATCATCCCGATTCGGGTCATCAGCCGTCGCAACGTCTCTTCAATCTCGTTGATCTCAGGGGTCGGCTGCGATGAATCATTGGATTCCTGTACGCGACGGTTAAGATCTTGGATGACTTTGTTTCGTTGACTGAGCTCAATTTCCAGATGCGCAATACGCGCTTTCAACTCGTCAAGTGTGCCGTCGAGTGCCATACAGGGTGCGTCCTTACTGTGAAAAATCTGGTTTTCCACATCGTTTGGAAACCGACAATGAACTCTACGTGCTGTCGGAAATCCGGTCTCTGCGGGATTAATACCGCTGTCGAGTATATCCCAGCGGAGTTGTTGGGTTCAATGTGAATGCGTGTTGGAGGCCGGTTATCAGGGTTCGAACAAACCACAAGGTATGGAGCCGTGTTGAAAAATAGGCACCATGGCACAAAGGACAACACCCCGGGGGATGAATGGCAAGACCATCACTGGGATGGCTTCAAGAAGGGATGTCCTGTACTACGTTGAAAAGGCTCCGGCGATTTCATATCTGAGTGCTGCATCCCTTAATGGTCTGTGCTAGGACAAACTGTTACGCGTAGATGAGACAGCCACGATGCTTTGGTAGGTGCCGATGTGATGTTGCTGTCTGAGGTGTCATAAGTGTTGGGCAAATCAGGCCGGCATCGATTATGCGCACCCGGCGTCTGTCCGGCTGGAACCATGATGTTGTAGTGGAGTGGTGCTGTTTTTAGGCGGCCTTGGTTCGTTGAATAGGCTGAGTATTTAGGTAACGGTGAATTGACTCTCGGTCGATGGCATGCTCCAGCGCATCTGACCCGATTATAAATCCCTGATTCACCAAATCGGCAAGAACGCGGTCCATACTGGTCATCCCGGCATCGCCGCCAGTTTCAATTGCGTTTACGAGTTGATGCGTCTTCCCTTCACGAATCAGGCATCTAACCGCAGGTGTTGCCGTCAGGATCTCGATTGCGGCGATGCGTCCTCCATTC
>JBEEMN010000264.1:0-3586 GCA_041192625.1 Armatimonadota bacterium | reverse complement strand
GGGCAAAGATTGAGCGTGAAGTTTACCGTTTGCTGCGAAATGAGGAGATTTCAATTCACCTCAGCAGCACTGGAAATGGCGCATTTGCCTTTGCAGTCGTACGTGAGCACCTCGGTCGCGTCGCTGAATTAATTGATGGCTTGGTCATTCCGGGTGAGCTTGGACCTCGGACGCATCCACCCTATGGCGTCATCACCCTACTTGGCATCGGATCGAAAGGCCGCGGGATGAACGCTCAGCGGACCCTCCTTGCCGGCGCAAGCTCGCTGGTGGATATTCGGGTTGTCGAGGCAGATCTGGTTGAGAACTGCACAATGGTCAGTGTGATCGCAACGGGCATTGATGACATCCCGGGCATTTTCGTGAAGATGCTTGGTGTGTTGGATGAGCAAGGTGTTTGGCTCTATCAGACGGCTGACAGTGAGTTTTCGATGTCTGTATTGATACGTGAGGCGGACAGCGTGCGTGCGGTCCGGACGTTGCATGAAGCCTTTCATCTTGGGAACGCAGGTACCTGTGGATAAAGAAATGTTGGCGCGACTCAAGGGCCAGGATGACATCGATGAGGAGGGTGCCCTCGAGGCAAAGCTTCTATCTGATGTGTCTTCGGCGAGGAGTGAGCCCTTTCCAGAGCCACCGAAAGTCGTGTTAGAGCGTCCGGTTGCGCCTGAGATGAAAATCCGGGGTGCGCGCGGAATGCAGATTTCGGTTTCTGAAGCCCGCTCGATGGGGGATGGCTGGAATATCGCATCCGCGCTGACCAGCTCACTGATTGCAGGCGTCCTTGTTGGGCTTGCGTTAGACAAGTGGGTCACAACAAAGTGGGCACCTGCTGGCTTGATTTTAGGCTTTGTACTCGGCGTTATCAGTGGATTTGCAAACTTGATCAAGCTGACGAATCGGCTGTCAGCTCGGGATGAAGCTGCTAAGCGTGCGGCGGATAGTGCGCGTGATGTCACGCCATCCAAGCAATGACACTCAACTCAGAGGGTGGCAATCCTGACCGGCCGGTTGCCATTACAACAGCAATCATCGGATTTGTCATTGTCAATATCCTGCTCGGGTACCGCTTGGGCTGGGCCGTCTGGCCATTTGTTACAGGTGTGGTTTTGGCGGAGTCACTCTGGGTTGGAAACAGCATAATCATCCGAAAATACCTATCTCCACAAAAAATCACCGAATCAAATGCACAAAAACGGGCATTGTCGGTTTTCGCTTTGGTAAAATACCCCTTGGTCGCGGTGTGCATTTGGACGTGTGTTCGTCTGGGTGATACACGCCAACTAATGTCCTTTGTCGCCGGGTATTTGCTCTTGCAAATCGTGGTGGTGGTGCGCATGGTTGGAAAATCTGCGACGCAGATTCGATAGAGGTTGATCACGGTGCCACAATCAGTACAAGCGAACAACTCGGATACATTCAAGGTCGGCATGCCCGTGCAGGTTGCACAGGGTGGTCATGATGCGCCTACTGGTGAAACATCCGGGAAGGGTGCAGAAGCCGGACATGCAGAAGGAACACATGCATCCGTAGGTCACGGTGGTGGCCATGCGGGTCCTGTTCGTCACGACAAGCTGGGTGAGCACGTTGCTGAGTGGTACTCAGTCATGGGCTTCATCATTGCGTTGGCGATCATTGTCTTTGCACGTGTTCGTATGGGCAAGCTCGATGTGCGTCGTCCGTCTAAGGGTCAGCTCCTGATCGAGCAGGCTGTGGCATCGATTACGCACTTCTCCAAGGCATCCATTGGTCCTGGCGGTGAGCGCTTCGCGCCATTCGTCGGCGTGGTGTTTGCATTTGTGTTGTTTTCGAACCTCTGTGGTGTGCTCCCAATGTACTGGTTGCCGACGGGTGAGGGGATGGCTCCTGCGTGGTCATTCACGCCTGCACCGACGGCGAATATCTCAGTCACCTTTGCGCTGGGTTTGATTGTCTTCGTGATGTTCAACTACGAGGGAATCAAGGCCAATGGTGTTATTGGTCACCTGAAGCACTTTGCGGGTCCGATGCCGGCGCTTGCGCCGCTGATCTTCCCGATCGAGTTGATCGGTGCGTTGGTTCGTCCTCTGTCGCTTGCGATGCGTTTGTTTGGAAACGTGTTCGGTGAAGAGACGGTTATCGCAGTTTTGATTTCGATGGCAGCTGTGCTGACATCGGGTATTGTGCCATTCCAAGCGCCTATGTTGGCGTTTGGAGTGTTTGGATCTATCGTTCAGGCGGGAGTCTTCGCGATTCTCACTTGTTCGTATATCGCTCTTTCCATCGGTGACCATGGAGATCATGGTCACGAGGGGCATGGAGAGCATGGCGCGGCACACGCGCACTAAACCAACAGGTTACGGATGCGGCGGTGTGACCGCCATTGTGGAGGAATAGCGAAATGTTGTATCTCGGTCTTCTCGCACTCGGTGTGGCTTTGGGTCTTCCGATTGCAGTTATCGGTGCTGGTCTTGGTCAGGGCAAAGCTGCCGCTGCTGCACTTGAGGGTGTTGCACGTCAGCCAGAGGCAGCCGGCAAGATTCAGACAATGATGATTATTGCGTTGGCTCTTATCGAGTCCCTCGTCATCTATGCGCTCCTGATGTTCTTTATGCTTCAGGGCAAGCTGCCTACGTTGACCGTTGCGGACCTCGCAGGCCTCAAGTAATCGAAATGCATCCGGTTGCGGCGTGCCGCCCGCAACCGGATGGTTCTCTGTAATGTCCGCTGTATGCGGGTATGAGCCATCTAAATAAACTATGGACGTTCTTAACAACCTCAATGTCGACCTGAAGCTTGTTCTGGTCAACATCATCGGATTTGTCATTCTTTTAGTAGTGGCAAAGAAAATGGTGTTCGACCCGATTGGCAAAGTCGTCACCGAGCGTGATTCGGACATCAGCGGTCAATACGACCGTCTGGAGTCTGCGCAGCGCGAGATGGAAGCGCTCAAGTCTGACTATGAAACCCGCTTGACTGCCATCGAGGCGGAAGCACGCGAGAAGATTCAGACTGCGATCAAGGAAGCTCAGGCTGCTCGTGATCAGATTCTTGCCGATGCGAATCAGAAGAGCCACGAGATTGTCTCTAAGGCAGAGGCTGAAGCAGAACGTGCCAAGGAGCAGGCGATGACTGAGCTGAGGATGCGTATTGTCGATATCGCTGTGGGGACAACCCGCCGCATTATCGGCGAAAGCCTCTCTGCTGACCGTCAGACCGCGCTTGTCGATGAATACATCGCGACCGGGATCGCGGAGGCGTAAGCAAACCTATGCAAGACACCTCTGTCGTCCGGCGCTATGCAGTCGCACTCTTAAACCATGCCAAGAAAGCGGGCACGGTGGATGCGGTGACTGCAGATATGAAGTCGCTCTCCGATGTGATCACGCAATCCGGGCAGTTGGCAGCATTTTTGAATCACCCGCTTATTGCTGGTGAGAAGAAGAAGGCGCTGGTTGACAAGGCTTTTGGCGGGATGGTTTCACCTGCGGTGATGGACTTTGTCAAACTATTGATTGACAAGGACCGCATCAACACCCTCCGTTTAGTGATTGCTGAGTTCGTTGCCCTTGTACGTGAGTACAAGAACATCGCTGCAGCTGAAGTG
>JBEEMN010000263.1:0-3608 GCA_041192625.1 Armatimonadota bacterium | reverse complement strand
CCAAGGTCATGGTGCTTCTGCCAATCAAAATCCTCTGGCAATGCATCACCTGTATTGCGAACTTGTAACAACCAATGCTCCGGTTCCTCGGTGATTCGGACCTGAACCTCACCCGTTTGCGTGATTTTGAATCCATGCTCAACGCTGTTTTGAACCATTTCGTTGATGATCAATGCTAGCGAATTGGCATGCTTGGAGTTCAAACGCAGGTCTGGGCCTTCGACGGACATATCGATGCGGTGCATTGGGGATGTCAAGCTCTGTTGGGTTGCTGTGACAATTGAATCGGCGATTTTCCGGATGGCAATGGTATCCAGATCATCCCGGCTCAGCAAGTCATGCACGGCAGCGACGGCCATCACTCGATTAATACTTTCATCCAGAACTTCGGCAGATGACCTGCCGGCAGAATGGTGTCGTTGTAATCGCAGCAGGGATGCAATCTGTTGCAGATTATTCTTAACGCGGTGATGCATTTCCTGAAGGAGCGCGCCCTTGACCATTAGGTTTGCATTGTGAATGGCGACTGCCACCTGATTTCCAAGTGTGCAAAGAACATCAAGCTCGGATGCCGAAAACTTATGAGGTTTTTCGGTGTAGCAGGAGAGAACACCTGTCACTTGCTCGCGCACCTTTAGGGGAATCATCGCAACGCTTGTCAAACCCTCTTGTTTAGCCAATGCGCTATGCACGTAGTCAGCTTCATCCTGGACGTTTAGAACGGTGTGCGCCTGTCCGGATGCGATGACTTTCCCTGAGATACCTTGCGTTAGCGGGAGATTCGGTCGCTTCTGATATTCCTTACTTTGGCTTTTCACAGCCTTGAGGACAAGAAGACCCTTCTCTTCATCCACCAAGGAGAGAGAAACGACGCGAAACGACATGATGCGGCTTGTTGCGGCAACTGCCAGCTGCAGAATCTCTTCGAGGTAGAGGTCACCCGTGATGGCACGCGATACATCGGCTACGGTGCTCAGGTGGCTGGCACGTTTTTCAGCGCTTCGGACGCGCCGTGATGCCTGAATGGCACCGGCGACCTGTGATGCGATGCTGGACAACAGCTGAACCTGTGTTTTGGTGTAGTTGTGTGGTGCGTACGTTTGCACATTCACAACACCGATAACATCTCCATGCCAGATGAGGGGAACGGAGAGAATGGACTGGAAGCGGTCTTCACCAAGAGACTTGATGAAATGAAAGCGCTCATCGGTCCAGGCTTCGCTGGCAATCGCAACGTGCTTACGTTCGCGCGCAACCCAGCCGGTGATGCCTTCGCCGACGGCTACCTTGAGTGCCCCGAACATCGATCCATCCAGTGACTTGTCCGTGGCAGCCCGTAGAACAAGGTAATCCCGTGACTCGTTGAAGAGATAGACGTAGGCGGAATCGGTTCCCGTCGATTCGAGAGCAACTTCTGCAATAAGGGGGAGGAGGTCATCCGGGTTTACGACGTGGCCGGTGGCTTCTGCGATGCGGCGAAGGGCCGCAGTTTCAGCAGCTCTTGCATCGAGAGATTCTTCCAGCTGGCGGATACGCTTTTTAGCTTCAAGGAGCTCGCTATCCCGTTTTGCCAGCTGGCGAATCAGTTTTTCTGTGTCAATGCCTGCTTCGGAGGATGTCCCGTCCATTAGTGGCTCAAACGCTGTTTGCGAGGATAATCGCGTCGGCGATTTCACGCATCGTTTTTCGAGTGTTCATGCTCTGAACCTGGATCCGCCGGAACGCATCCTGCTCTTTCAAGCCATATTGATCCATGAGAATGCCCTTGGCACGGTCTACTGTTTTTCTCGCATCAAGCTTGTTTTCAAGGTCATTGACTTCTCTGTCGAGCTCTTCAAATTCCTCGAAGCGTGCAATTGCGATCTCGATCGCAGGCATAAGATCGAGTTCCTTGAATGGTTTGACTAGGTAAGCGAAGACACCAGCATCCCGGGCGCGCTCGACTAAGTCCCGCTGAGAATATGCAGTGAGGAGCAATACAGGTGCGATGGCTTCTGTTGATATCAGTTTAGCTGCATCGATACCATCCATAGTTGGCATTTTGATGTCAAGAATGGCGATATCCGGCTTCAACTCCTTGGTAATTTCAAGGGCTTGTTGGCCATCGCCGGCTTCACCGACAACAACATGCCCCATGTTTTCAAGTGTTCGCCGCAGGTCCATGCGGATGATTGGCTCGTCATCTGCGATCACAATACGCAAGGGATCCACTGAATTTTCCACCTTTAATCAAGTTCAACAGCGCTGTGGTTATGAAAACCAAGGCATCCAGTCTCGGTCGCGGGTTGCGAATGCAATCTTTTGACCAATCGGGCCACAGATTCACTGCGGTTGAGTATACTTAGAGTATCACGGTGCAACAGACTAATTCCTCCCAATCATCAGCAATATGGTCCCTCGCAGGGTCCACATTGCTTGCGTTTGTCCTCGTTATCCTGAACAGATACCTTGGATATGCTCTAGAAACCTTAGCAGCCTCTAATGGTGGAATTGGTATCCAGTTGCCGCCATTACGTTCCGTTCCTGCCGAGTTGCTGGGAGTTGTCTATCTGGCATCCATTCTTGGATGTCTCCTCGTCATGGCGAGGTCCGCGGCGCAACTACGCATTTCAACCGCCTTTCTGCTGCTGACCGGATGTCTGCTATCGGCCCCGATGCTCACTGTTCTCTGGGCATCCGATTCGCGAAAACTCATTCATCCGCTGCTCGAAATCAGTGCCAACAATCTCTTTGGGACGCTTGGGGCAATCTTTGTTGGAGCGGCAATCGGCCGGATTATCAAACATCCGAATACGTTGCTCGCGGCGGCAGGCTTTGCTGCTTTTTTTGACATGGTTGTCGTAACCGTTGGTCCTGTGCGGGCGTTGCTCGAAACCCGATCACCCTTGATCAGCGCCGTCAGCGTTGGTGCAGGTGCTGCGGCCAGTCCTGGTAGCTGGGGAGGACGGACAGTTCAGTTGCTCAGCTCGGTCACGATTGGGCCTGCGGATGTCCTGTTCATTGCTGTGTTTCTCAGCAGTGTTGCGTGTCTTGCTCGCCATCCGACGTTTCAGCTCAAGTCCGAGCGCTCCACATTTTGGTGGATGTTCGGCTTTCTGGTGACAGCAATTGTTGCCGTTCAGCTCGGAGTTCGTGCGGTTCCTGCGCTTGCTCCGATGGCCGCTGCCATTCTCGTCGCAAACATGCGTTACGCAGCATTTACCCGTCAGGAAAAGCGGGATCTCGGAATCGGTGGAGCGTTCGCTGTGGTTTGTGCCGGTTTGATGATCTGGCAGGGGCAACGCATCATGGCGCAACCTGTCAAGATTCCAGATGGTCCAATCTACGGCTTTATCATCACACGTGCGAGAATCTCAAATGAGCTTGTCGTTAATGGCATCCTACCGGACTCACCAGCGCTCAAAGCAGGGGTGAAGCCAGGCGATGTGATTGAACGGATCGATGCAATTCAGACGGGCAAAATGACGAATGAAGAGTTCAAGCCCTATCTTGCTGCATCCGTGCGTAACGGTGGTATTGATCTTGTCATTCGGCGTCTCGGCTCCAAGGGACCTATAAAACTGCACGTTTCGTCGGATTCAAGGTAACAAATGACCGAGCAACCACGC
>JBEEMN010000262.1:0-3615 GCA_041192625.1 Armatimonadota bacterium | reverse complement strand
GAGAACACCGGGGACATTTTGATTGCTGCGTGGCGGCGTCTGATTGATGGAGCTCCAACACCGACGAAGTAGTTGGGCGGCATCCATCGGATATGGCAGATATTCGGTGAATTTTTGTCAGTGGATGCAAATCCGGCATCCGTGCGGCGACATCTACCGCCAGATTCTGGTATATGCCAATGGACAGGAGCATTGCACGATGAAGTCAAAGCTTGTGGTTTTACTTGTTGGGACACTGCCGATTGGTTGGGCGGCGATGAGTGCTGCCCCTCCGGCGCCGCGACGCGCTGCGGTAACCGCGAAGCCTATCGCCGCCGGACCGCTCCTTAAGGCCAGCTGTGTCCCCTGTCACAATGCATCCGACCCAAAGGGCGGGCTTGACCTAACATCCCTGAAACAGGACTTCGGAAACCCTGATAACTATGCCACCTGGGTCCGCATTCACGACCGGACACGCAATGGCGAAATGCCACCCAAAGGCACACTGAAAGTTTCTCCCGACCAACGGGCAAAGCTTGTCGCCGGAATTGCAGCATCGCTGACCGCCTACGATGACATCCGAACGCGGACGCAGGGGCGCTCCACGTGGCGCCGGATGAACCGTGAGGAATACGAGAACACTGTCAGGGACATCCTTGGAGCACCGTGGCTGCAAATCAAGGAAATGCTGCCTGAAGATGGCATCCGCAACCGCTCCAACAAAGTCGGCGAGGCACTCGATGTCTCCCATGTGCAAATGTCTCGCTACCTCGCTGCGGCAGAGTATGCGCTCCGTGAGACGATGGTTCCGCGCGCAGAAGCCCCAAAGGTCATCAAGCGTAAATACTACGCACGCCAGCAAGGATCGTTTACAGGTCCAGCGGACATCGGGCAGTTTAATGGTGCCTTCGAGCGCGCCACATGGCCGATGCTGGGAAACACTCCTGACCGCGCCGCGCAGGAGGGCAAGGCCCCGATGACGGTTGGGGACAAGGACCCAGCCCGCCGTGAGGAAGAAGCTATTGGGTATGTCTGCAGCGCATATGAACCGATTGAGCCGCGCTTTGATCAGTTCAGTGCACCTCAAGCCGGCAAGTACAAAATCAAGATCAGCGGCTACTCGTTCTGGACAACCCCTGAGAGCGAAAAGTGGTGGTGGCGCCCGCATCGCGACAAGGCAGAGCTTGGCCGAACCGTAGAGCCGATCACCGTCTATGCGGAGGCGTATCCACGCCAGCTGCGCAGAATTGATACGTTCGATCTCGTACCGGAAAAAAGTGCCAAGGACAGCACGCCGCACGAGATGACCGTCTGGCTAAGAAAAGGAGAGTCGATACGCCCTGATCCCTCCCGCTTCTTCCGCTCTCGGCCGCCTTATCCGTGGCGTAACCCGCACGCAACCCCGGATGGCCAGCCGGCGGTTGCATTCCGCTGGATGGAAGTGGAGGGGCCAATCGTCGAGACCTTCCCGACGCCTGGTCATCAGCTGTTGTTTGGCGCTTTGCCGCTCATAAATGTTGGCAAGGGGGCTGTCGAAGCAACACCCTTTGATGCCACGCAAGATAGCCGCCACTTGCTGCGTCAGTTCATGAAACGGGCTTGGCGCCGTCCTGTCACCGATACAGACATCGAGCCTTATGTCCGCCTTGCAGCAAAGTCGATGGAAGCGGGTCTCACATTCACCGATGCACAGCTCACCGCCTATTCAGCAGTGCTTTGCGCCCCTGCATTTGTGACGCTTGAGGAGAAGCCTGGCGCACTGGATTCTGTTGCGCTGGCAAACCGTCTCTCGTATTTTCTTTGGAACAGCGAACCGGATGCAAGTCTTCGCAAGCTTGCCAGCAGCAAGTCCATTTCCAAACCGGGAGTACTGGCAAACGAGGCAGATCGCCTCTTGTCGGATCCTAAGTCCAAGCAGTTTGTGGATGCGTTTCTCGACTACTGGTTGGATCTCCGGAAGGCTGCAATCGTCTCGCCGGATGAAATTCTTTACGTAGACTATTACCTCGATGACCTCCTCGTTGAGTCGGCCGTGGATGAAGCCCGTGTTTGTTTTTCCGACATGATCACCCGTAATCGCCCGGCACGTGAGGTGGTTCAGGCTGACTATGTGCACATCAACGGGCGCCTGGCGACGCTGTATGGCATCCCGAATGTCCACGGAGCCTCCTTCCGCCGTGTGCAGCTTCCCAAGGATTCTATGCGGGGTGGCTTTTTGACGATGGCGGGCGTGCTCAAAGTGACGGCAAACGGTACGACGACATCCCCGATTGTCCGTGGGGCATGGGTGACCGAGCGGATTATGGGCCTCCCCGTACCGCCGCCTCCCAAGGCTGTCCCGGCGGTCGAGCCTGATATCCGCGGGGCAACAACCATTCGGCAACAGCTGGCAAAACATACATCGGAGCCAGCCTGCCGAGACTGTCACGTCAAGATTGATCCGCCTGGATTTGCCCTCGAAGCATTTGATGTCTTTGGAGGCCTGCGTGAGAACTACCGGGCGCTTGGTCCTGGGACGCCGCTGAAGGGCTATGGCCCAAATGGCCAGCCATTTACATTCCATGCCGGGATGAAAATCGACCCGAGTGGTGTGTTGTTGGATGGACGTAAGTTCGCCGATATCCGAGAACTAAAGGCACGTCTTGCGACGAATGACCGTCAGCTCGCTCGCAACTTGCTCAATCAGTTGGTGGTGTTCGCGACCGGCGCGCCAGTACGCTTCGGCGACCGCGACGATGTCGAGTCAATTCTTGACCGGGCTAAAGCAACGAACTATGGAGTAAAATCGCTCATCCACGGTCTGATTCAAAGTCGATTATTCCGAAATAAGTAGTATCTGCACGGTTGTCTCCTCCATAGGTGCGACAAGCGGCAATCGTCATGTGGTGGGCAAGTGCCCGAAGTGTTTCGTTGGTTCCGATGAAAGTTGTGAACGTCTATGAAAACAATCAATATTATTACAAACCGCGCGATGTCAAGGAAGACATTGCTGCAAGGTGCTGGAGTTCTTTTGGGGCTTCCTTTGCTGGATGCGATGAGCCCGGCAATCGCCTTCGATAAGTCGGCGGAGAAGAACCCTCCAAAGCGCTTCATCGGCATCTGTAACAACCTCGGCTTATTGCCTGAGTACTTCTTCCCGGATGCTGCATCCACGGGTCGGGGCTACAAGCTCTCTCCGTATCTCCAGCACATGGCGCATGTACGGGATGATTTTTCGGTGATGAGTGGTGTGTGGCACCCAGATGTCGATGCTGGCCACCCGGCGGATATCTGCTTCTTGACGGCAGCGCCGCACCCGAGCAGTGGTGGATTCCGTAATACGATTTCGCTTGACCAGTACATGGCGGAGCGCATCGGGCATCAGACACGCTTCCCAAGCCTGACGCTTGGCGTGAACGTCTCGCGTGGCTCGACCAGCCTCTCCTGGACGGCGGGTGGGGTGATGATTCCCTGTGATGTCCTTCCAAGTGTTGTTTTCCAAAAGCTATTCTTGGGTGGCTCTCCGGAAGAACGTAAGGAGCAGGCGCGGCGCTTGGCGCTCGGACAGAGCATCATGGACACCGTCGCCGATGAAACCAAGCGTCTCCAGCGCGAGGTTGGAACGCGGGACCGTGAGCGCCTCGACCAATACCTGAC
>JBEEMN010000261.1:0-3616 GCA_041192625.1 Armatimonadota bacterium | reverse complement strand
ATGGGGCCTCATGGGCTGCATGCTCTCCGGCGGCGGAGCCCTCCGCTGGTACCGTGACACCTTCCAGCCGGCCGCAGGCTACTCGGAAATCACATCCGGTGCCGCAACCGCTCCCGCCGGCTGTGAAGGCCTTATCTTCCTCCCGTACCTCACAGGAGAACGCACGCCTTACGCTGACCCGGATGCCCGTGGCGTCTTCTTTGGCGCAACCCTCCGCACGACACAGGACTGGTTTGCCCGCGCTGTCCTCGAAGGCGTTGCGTACTCCGTCAACGATGCCACCGCGTTGCTGACAACTTTAGACGTTCCTATCAGCGAAGTCCGCGCCATCGGCGGTGGTGCCAAGAGCACGCTCTGGCTGCAAATCATGGCCGATGTAACAAACCAGATGCACGTCCTCCCAACTCTGGATGAAGGCCCAGCCGCTGGCGCCGCCATCCTCGCAGCCGTTGGGGCAGGGACATTTGCAAATGTCAAGAATGCCTGTGCAGCGCTCGTCGGGACCACACCTGCCGCTGAACCTGGCCCGGATGCATCCACGTACGCAAAATGGGTTCCGCACTACCAAGCGCTTTACCCAGCCCTTCAAGCAAGCTTCAAAGCCGTCGCCAGAACGGCCGCAGGAGCCTAACAAAACATGGCAAGCCTCCCGAGACGCCTCATGGGCATCGAGACCGAATATGGCATCCACATCGATGGCCTCGGCCCGGATGCCCTTGTCAAAGCATCCCGGGAGCTTGTCGAATCACACCCTAAACCCTACGCATCCCCGTGGGAATATCGTCATGAACATCCACGACGGGATGCACGTGGCTTTGTCGTAGACCGCCTCTCCGTCGATCCGATTGATGCTCGCTACGACCAAGCAGGAACGAATACGACGGACAACCATCTTCGCGCCGATCGGATGTTGCCAAACGGCGCACGTCTTTATAACGATCACGGCCACCCCGAATACAGCACGCCAGAGACATCGGATTTCCTAACGCTGGTCGCTGCTGACAAGGCTGGCGAACGTATCATGCAAAATCTGGCCGTAAAGCGCTCCGATGTAACCGGTACCCTGGTCAGCCTCCAAAAGAACAACTCGGATGGTAATGGGGCATCTTATGGGACCCACGAGAGCTATCAGGCATTGCGGTCAGTTGATATCGAAGCCTTTATCCGGGACCTGCCGGCGCACTTTGCAACGCGCATCCTTTACACCGGCGCCGGAAAGACCGGCTGCGAGGAAACTGGTGTCCGAGGCGTAGACTTTCAGCTCTCACAGCGCGCCGATTTCTTCAAAGTCATCGCAAGCGTCGACACGCTCTACAACCGGCCGCTGGTGAATACCCGGGATGAATCCCACGATGACCCATCCCAGCTTAGGCGCATCCACGTGATCTGCGGGGATGCCAATCTCTCCGAGACTGCGACATTCCTCAAATGCGGGACGACGCACCTCGTATTGCGATTGATCGAAGATGGCATCGACCTCTCACACATCGCTTTGGCTGACCCGCTCGCGGCCATCAAGGAAATTTCGCGAAATCCGCTTACCCTGCCAGTGTTCCCGCTAAAAGATGGCACTTTCACAACGGCTCTCGAGGTGCAATATTCCTTGCTGGGGCTTTGCCGGCGCTACGAAGGCACGGATGTTCAGACAGATGTCGTCCTTAGCACGTGGAAGACCTTTCTTGATGACTACGCCGCAAACCCGCTGTCCGTGGCTGATCGCGCCGACTGGGCAGCGAAATACACCCTCTTAAAGCAGTTTGCCGCTGAGGAAGGTGTCGACTTCAAATCCGACATCATCCAAAGCTTGGACATTGCCTTTCACGACATCGACCCGGATGCTGGCCTGCACTTTGCACTCCTCGATGCTGGGGATGTTCAAACGCTGGTCACCGATGATGCCATCAGCCTGTTGATGGAGCAGCCTCCGCAGGATTCTGCAAAAGCCATCATCCGTGGGCATATCGCTCGCTACTTGCCCGATGCCGTTGTCTCGATTAGCTGGGATGAAGTGACGCTTCGCCTGCAGTCTGGGCAGAATGTCGCACTGACTTTACATGCATTTACTGCTGTGGCTCCCGAGGCCGTGGCGTCTGCCCTAAAGGACATCTCCAACGCGGATGCCCTTGTCGCTGCACTAAAAAGCATCCGGTAAGCCCGGAACACAAGCGGGCCTCCGGCGGGTAAGATACGGATACAGAGGTGACTATGATTGCATTTCCAGATGGACCATCCCCAGAGAGAATCGAGCGGCCTTCGCCTGCTGATCCAGCCCCGCGTGGCCCCGAGCAACCTGGTCCGGTATCCCCGGATGTCGACCGTCCGACAAGCCGGAATATCATGGACCGGATGCGTAAGGTGGACCCTAAGCTCGGTCGTAACTACCGCCAAAGAAGTGGGCAATAGCACGTGGATGTCTCCCTGTTTCACCCGCAGAGTGGTGACTTTGCCGGCCTCACCGGCTTCACGCTAACCGATGCGCATCAAAGCGTAACATCTCACGGAAATGGCCTCGCATCCGAGCCCGTCCACGGAACGACCGTCATTGCGGTCAAGTTCAAGGATGGCGTCCTGACCGTTGGTGACCGCCGTGCAACCGGTGGCAACGCGATTATGTACGACAAGGCTGAGAAGGTTTTGGCGCTGGATGACACGATGCTGATGGCTATCAGCGGTGCGTTCAGTAAGGCGATTGAGTTCGTCCGCTTCCTCCGTCACAGCTTTAAGTACTACGAGCGGTCACAGCTGCAGTCGCTAAGCCTTGATGGCAAGCTGAACGAAATTGGCCGGATGATGGCCGGAAACCTTGCTGGCGCGATGAGCGGCGGGCTTGTGATTCCGGTAATCGCTGTCTACGACCAAAAGCAGGCTACTGGACGCATTTTCTTCTACGATGCCGCTGGCGCGCGCTTTGAAAACCTCGAGTATGCGGCGGCTGGCTCGGGCAGCGTGCAGATCCGTGGCGCCTTTGAGTACATCGTTCGAACAAAAGGCAACTTCAGCGAAATGACGCTTGAAACTGCTCTCGCCGAAGCCCTCCATCTCCTTGAAATCGCCGCTGACCTTGACAGCGCAACCGGCGGTGCAGGAAAGGTTCTCCCGCTCGCGCGTACCGTAACGGCCGCCGGGGTGACCGAAATATCCGATGATGCAATCCGGGTAGCGCTTGGCGCATCCACGACGACCGCGACAAGTATCTGACAGGCAACCTGATGTCCTACAACTTTTACGATTTTCAAAATGCGATTCAGCAGCGCAACGACTATGTGGATGACCAGCTGCGGGATGGCAGTCCGGTTATCGGCATTTCGTGCCCGGATGGCATCGTTCTCTTCACCCTCCGCGGCACGCAGCGTAAGCTCTTCGAGGTCTATGACCGCATTGCATACGGAGCGATGGGGCGCCAGTCCGATGTGGAATCGATCCGAATTGCGGCGATTGATTCTGCGCATCGTGAGGGTTTTCAACGCTCTGAGGATGATGTCTGCCTAAGCCGTCTGGTTGGTTTTGGCATTTCCCCGGCGGTCAAGCAGGTCTATAACGATCAACGTGCCGTGCCGCTTACAATCCGTGCACTCTTTGCCGAGCTTCACGATAGCGCAGCGGATGATGTTTTTTG
>JBEEMN010000260.1:0-3620 GCA_041192625.1 Armatimonadota bacterium | reverse complement strand
CAATAATCGTCGTGCTTCTTGCAGACGTACATGCTTTTGAAACTGCAAGGGACTGAAGCCGGTTACCGCCTTGAAGTGGCTGTAAAAACCACTTGCACTCATCCCTGCCGCACGCGCAAGCTCAGGAATAGGCAGAGGTTCAGCAAACCTGTGATGCAGCATTGACACCGCATCCGCGATGCGAGCCGTTACACCCCCATGCACCCCGATTTGCCGTAATCTCTCTCCCTGTTCACCCATCAACAAAACAAAAATCAGCTCGCGCATGAGTAATGGGGACAACACCTTGATCTCTGCCGCGGATGCATCCGCGAGACGGGCAAGGCGAACGGTAACATCCAACAAGCGGGAATCCAAACGGCAGACATCCATCCCGCACAGCGGAGTAGCACTCCCCGAGTCACGGTGGATTCCAGCATCCAGCATCACCTCTGCAATCGTAATTGGCTCGAGAACGACCCGCAGGGCAAGATATGGCATTGCGCTACTCGCATCCACAATCTCACCTATCACTGGAAGTTCTAAGGATGCCAACAGATAATGTTCAGAATCGTAGCGATACGCAGCATTACCCAGCAAAACGACTTTAGCTCCCTGGGCGATGACGCAAAATGATGGCTTGGCAACTCCATGAAGCGGCCCCAATGGCATCGATAGGCGAAAGAATTCCAGATTCGGAGTGACCTGACGGATTCCATCCGCTGGCAGCGCGCGGCCGATGATGGTGCAAAGCTCTCCCGTCCGGGATTCTCCAGTCAAATGATTCCTTGGGAGCGATACTGACGTCGGGGGCATAGCCAAATGTAGCACATCCGGCTGCTTCAGATCGTGGGCGCTTATGACATCTATAGGATTTGCCCAGTCATTTGGAGGATTGATATATGGATTCAGATGACTACGATGCTAGTATCCTTATGTCATACCTTACTTGAATCCTCCAAAATGGAGAATCAGCATATAGCGTGGCATGATTTTATGGAGGTTGTAGCCGTGAGTACAGATG
Source organism: Armatimonadota bacterium (assembly GCA_041192625.1). Lineage (GTDB taxonomy): Bacteria > Armatimonadota > Armatimonadia > Armatimonadales > Armatimonadaceae > CAIRTT01. The sequence goes on along the minus strand of JBEEMN010000260.1, from coordinate 2,617 downwards.
AGATGTTCGAGACACATAAGTCAGAAAATCAAGTGACGCGCCGCTCGGTTCTGGGATCTGCGATGAGCGTAATTGGCGCCGGTGTTGCACTTGAAACCAGTGCAGCGGCAGCGCAGCAACAACCTCCAGCACCTCGACCCGGAGCTCCCGTTGTTCCCCCAACTCCTGCAGAGGCAGAGCTCTTAAAGATCTCTCGCGACAAGTGGGCTTTAATGTCCGAGAAAAAAGCCGATGAGCTCGCAAAGCTCTTTCATGACAAGGCGATTTTCGTGCACATGGGAGGCTCGATGACCCGTGAGATGGAGCTGGGCGTTATTCGAAGCGGTGGCATTCACTACAAAACCTTTGATATCAAACGTGCATCCGCGAGTATCATCGATGCAACAGGCATCGTGCTTACAACCATGACGCTGATTGCGGTCGTGGGTGGTAATGAAGTCACGAATCCCTTTGTTGTCACCGAGACGTATGTCCGTCAGGCTGGTGCATGGAAACTTGCCGCGCTAGCATTTACTCGAACCCTAGGCTAGGAAACGATGATGCAGACAGTTACATTGAACACCGGCGCAACGATGCCACAGCTTGGTTTTGGCGTTTTTCAGATTCGTGATACGGATGAGTGTGTACGCTCGGTGCGTGATGCACTGGATATCGGATATCGCCTGATTGATACTGCAGCATCCTATGCAAATGAAGAGGCGGTTGGCCAGGCCATACGGGAAAGTGGTGTCCCTCGCGAAGAAATCTTCCTGACGACCAAGCTCTGGGTTTCGGATGCAAGTGTTGATGGTGCGCGCCGCGGTGTCGAGCGTTCACTTGCAAAGCTAGGGGTTGACTACATAGACCTGTATCTAATTCATCAGCCATACGGAGATATCCATGGCGCGTGGCGTACCCTTGAGGCTCTCCACGCGGATGGCATCTTGAAGGCGATTGGCGTTAGCAACTTCTATCCCGATCGATTGATGGACTTGATCATTCAGAACGCGGTCGTGCCGGCCGTGAACCAGATTGAAGTGCATCCATTTTGCCAGCAGAACACTGCAACTCCATTCAATACCGAACTTGGTGTACAGGTTGAGTCCTGGGCTCCGTTTGCTGAGGGGCGCCTCGGGATGTTCGAGAACACTGTTTTAGCAGGCATCGCCAGCGAAGTCGGACGAAGCATCGCGCAGGTTGCACTGCGCTGGCAGCTACAGCGCGGGATTGTCGTGATTCCTAAATCTGTGCAGCGTGCTCGAATGGAAGAGAACATTTCGGTGTTCGACTTCGAGCTGACAGAGGCACAAATGTTGGCGATTGCTGCGCTAGATACGGCATCCAGTGCGTTTTTCGATCATCGGGATCCGGCGATGGTGAAGTGGATTAGCGAACGTCCTCTACCTGGGTAGGTACGGGTTTCATTAGCTCAACGAACAACGAACGCGGCTGTAGGGCTTGTCACCGGAGCCTTATCGCGAGGCTCATCCTTGACTAGGTATACGGAATCCAATCATCGCCCCACTTGGATGACTGGAGCTTTTCCATCGGATGGTTACGGAACCAAATCGCCGCAAAAAATGCACCAAACTCCACCGTTGAGACATAACGCTGAACACTGTTCACATGACAATCAAAGACATCCGTGTCGAGAGACATTTCATTCAGCTGCATCGCCAAACCGTACACAAATGCCGCAAATGTGTTGCCCCGTCCATGGATGTCTTCAATAAAGTAGACACCACCGGGAGCCATAAAGGGTGTCAGAGTGCGAAGGGAAGTTTCTTGGTGTTCTGCGATGTGGCTTCCATCATCCACGATGATGTCAAACGGACCGTACTTCGCACCGATATCCTTGAGAAAATCTGAATCAGCCTGGCTGCCAATCTCGACCGTGATGTTCCCACCTGCGTACTTGCGGCATGACTCATTGATGTCAATCCCGACAATCTGACTATCCGGGTGCGCAATTAGGCTCCAGAGGTGCAGTGACCCTCCACTCTGGACACCAATCTCCAAAATTCGGAGGGGACGCTCCAACGCAGCAAAACGCTGATTATAAAATTCTCAGTAGTGCAGCCATTTGTGGAGTCCCGGTCCAGTACCGTACTCCGAAAGTGCCGTTGAAAATGGTCCTGAAATTGGTTGTTTTGATGGACCTGCGACCGGCTCTAAGGTAAAGCTATAGCCATCATTGACGGAACGTATCCACTAGCGACATCCCCAACCTTCTTAATCACAATCGGACCTCTGTTCCTAGCCCAGTCGTTCTCGCAGTGGAATGCGATCAAAAGTGCTCTAGCATCGTCTTCGGCATTGTCAGTGGTCAAGAAGAGGTTTGTATTGGCAGTTCTGTCGGAGGCTTATCGGCAGATGTGACTCAGATGGTGTGTACAAATTCTGCGTAGGGGCGGACCGCTGTGTCCGCCCGCACGGGAGGGCCTATTCGTGACGATTGCGGATTCAATGCGCTCGCGTGGTGGGTGCCTCGCGCTCGTGCCGAAGTCGCCGGTACACACCGGCACCGCTGACGTCACTGGCTAACACTTTCGTCTCCCGGCCCTCGCGCTCAACATCCCACCTCGCATCGCGTTGTTCGGCTGGCTAGGTGAATTGAATTTGGTTTCGTTGACCAATT
>JBEEMN010000259.1:0-3892 GCA_041192625.1 Armatimonadota bacterium | reverse complement strand
CTGATGGGCGGGCCGCAGGGCGGCGCGATGGGCCTTGACCGTGACAAGACCTTTATGCTCAGCCTTAAGGGCCTGCCTGAAAACATTGTCGCTATCACGCAATACCACTTTATTCGCGGGCAGAACCGCCCGGTGGTTGGACAGTCGCTCGTTGACTCTCGGAGTGCGAGCTATAAGGTGATGTACAACTTGTCGGCGCTTCCGGTTGGCAATGGCTACAAGCCGCGGCTCGCTGATCCACGTATCGGATACTTCACGAATGAGCCTTACGCAACCGCAAGCCCGATGGACTTCACCCGTGAAGACAAGGAAGATCTTACGGTTCGCTACATCCACCGCTTTGATGTTCGCAAGAAGAACCCGGATGCCAAGGTTTCTGAGCCTGTAAAGCCACTTGTCTTCTGGCTGGATAGCGGGATTCCTATTGAGTGGCGGGATGCAATCCGGGATGGCATTTTGGAGTGGAACAAGGCATTTGTTGCGATTGGATTGCAAAATGTTATCCAAGTTAAGCAGCTGCCAGATGTTATTCCTGCAGATGCCAAGGACATGCCGCTTGACACCGGGGATGCCCGCTTTAACATCGTTCGCTGGGTCACCGATGACTCCCTTGAGAACGCCCACGCAGTAGCACACGCGCGTTTCAACCCGCTCAATGGTCAGGTGTTGAGCGGCTCCATCAATATCACCAGCTCCTTTGTCCGTGTCACCCAGCTTGAGAAAATGCTGTCGGTCGATCCCGCAGCCGCATTTTCCCGTGTGGCGGAGAGTGTCCCATTTGCTGACATGCTTGGTAGCAGCAAAGAGTCCCTCCGGTGCCGCCTTGCTGAGCACGGTCGTATGAATGCATGGCTCGGACTACAGGCGATGGAAGGTGGCGCTAATCGCGGACCGCTGTCGAATCGTGAGTATGTCCGCCAGTTCCTCCGCGAGGCAATCGCACACGAAACCGGCCACTTACTTGGGCTGCGGCATAACTTTGCAGCATCCAGTCAGTACACGCTCGGCCAGCTTGGGAACTCGACGTTTGTCAACACCAAGGGGACATCCGCGAGTGTGATGGACTACACGCCGTTCAATATCATGGCTCTCGAGGACAAGGATGTACCGTTCTTTTCACCTGTGATTGGGCCGTATGACTACTGGGCGATTCAGTACGGGTACATGGACACAAAGGGCATTAAGGATCCTGCCGATGAGGTTGCCATCCTGAACCAGGTTGCACGTAAGTCCGGGCAGCTGGGCTATCGGTATCAAGGGGATGAGGCAGCGGATAGTTTTGATCCGACGGTAACGCGCTTTGATCTAAGTTCAGATCCGCTTGCGTATTGGACGAAGTCTCTGGAGATGTCCGAGAAGCTGCTTGCTGCGCTACCGGGTCGGCTTCCAAAGTACGGACGCAGCTATGTTGAATTCACGCGTTCGTTTGGGATGATTGTGAACCAGATTGGCCAATCGACGGCGCAGGTGTCGAGGTTTGTCGGTGCGCAGACGGTTAATCGCTCCTTCAAGGGTGATGTTAATGCGCCGGCACCGCTGCGACCAGTCCCAGCAAGCGTGCAGAAGAAGGCCATCGCCACGCTGCATGACTACCTCTTTGGACCATTTGCGCTCCCGATTCCGGCGGCTGCTTTGGATAAGCTGCAGACCCGCTTGGATACCTTCCCGGCAACGCCAGGGGAGTATCCGATTGCTGACTCATTGAGCAATGTACAGAAAATGGGTCTCCGCAGATTGTATTCCCCGCAGATTCTGTCGCGGGTTGTTAACAATGCCTTTAAAGATGAGGCGCGTAAGCAGCCGGTGTTGGATCTGGCAACGTATTCTGAGCTGGTGGGGATGCCATTATGGAGCGAAGTTCTGTATGGTCGGTCAGCCACGGCGGCGCGGCGACAGCTGCAGCGTCTCCACGTTGAGACACTGAGCAACTTTGTTCTAAGTGGCGGTGGCCCGGATGAAATGCGGATGGTCGCAAGCATCCAGCTGCAGAGCCTTCGTGCAAAGCTCGGCAAGGTCAATGCATCGAAAATGGACCGGATGACGAAATATCACATCGCCGATACCGTTCAGCGAATCACGCGCACACTTGATGCGAAAGTGACGATTTCGAGTGGCGGCGGCGGGGGCGGCTTGCCACCTGGGCTGTTGCAATCCCTGATGGGTGGGAAGGTCCTGCCTTAGGCCCGCTTACTGGTGAACACACTTGCTGGAGCAGAGTCCTGTCAGAGAGTTGACAGAAGGCTCTGCTCCTTTTCTTTTGTCAATGTGCGGACCCATTTCACCGAACGGGTATCGGATACTAGCCATTCGCGAGTGGCAGTTACGGTTTCGGTGAGCGGGCGCGCGAGCAGCCCGTGCTGTGTTGCTTTTTGTGTGTCCGTACTGCCATCCGTTCCCGAAAGTCCAGGAATCCAAAGTGGTAGCTCACTCCAGGGCTGAACACCATTCTCTGTCAGAACATCACCGGGAACATAGACAACCTTGCTCTCGACCGCACTGCTTGTCTGAATCGTGTTGAGAAGCGTCCCAAGCGTCACAACCGGGCCATCCGCGTTGAACGTCCCGTGCATCCCACTCTCAATGAGCCGAAGCACAAAGTCTGCCAGGTCACGGACATCAATGAACTGAGTCGGGTAGTCTGGGCCGTCGGGTGCGATGACATCCCCGCCTTCATCGATGCGCCGGACCCAGTAGGAAAAGCGGTCACTGACATCATGTGGACCAACTATCAGCCCGGGCCGCACGATGATGTGGTTATCGGGATGCGACATCCGCACCATGTCCTCACACCGGGCCTTCAGTCCGCCGTAGGTTTCACCCGTTACCGCAGCGTTTTCATCGGGGCAGGGGTGGACTTCCGATGTCTCAGCTGTCGAATGCGTTGGCCAGCCAACATAGACACTTACGGTTGAGATAAAGCAGTACGGGATGCTTGCTTCGGCGGCGGCTTTTGATGAAAGGTCGACAACCCCGGGGGAGTAGCCACAGGTGTCGATAATGATATCTGGCGCGTGGTCAATGAGGGATTTCAACGCATCTGGGTCGCTGCGGTCGCCGGTAATCGTAGGGATGTCCGTAAACGCACTTGGGTTGGATTTGCCGCGGTTCAGGTGGATGACGGTATGGCCGGCATCGATGGCAGCGGTTGTTAAGGCGCGGCCAAGGAAGATGGTGCCGCCGATGAGTGCGATTTTCAAGAGGATGATTTCCGGTTCTTTTGCGTGATGCGATAGCATACAGGCTGAAGCGATTACGCAGCGTAGAACCGGAAGAGTACACGGATGCGCCACTGTCAGAGAGCCGGGTCTTGGCTGTGAGCCCGGTGAGTGGATGCCGTGGAATGTCGCCGGGGAGCTGACCGCGAATGAAGTGCAGGTGGAGATAATCCAGCTGAATCAGGGTGGTACCGCGCAGTTTTAACCCTGCGTCCCTGAGGTGGAGGCCAAATGGCTTCCCCTCATTGGACGTAGGGTTTTTGTAACGCGGTACGAGCCGCATGCGACGGAAGCCGACATTTATAAGCGATGGCTGGAGACAGGCTGTTTTAATGCTGAACCGGATTTAGCGTCTGGCCGGCCGCCGTACTGCATCACGATTCCGCCACCAAACGTCACAGGCGCACTGCACATCGGACATGCACTGAACAACACGATTATGGACACGCTTGGGCGCTGGAAGCGGATGCTTGGCTATAACGTCCTCATCCTTCCGGGGACAGACCATGCGGGCATCGCTACCCAGTCGGTGGTTGAGAAGCGTATCGCGACCGAAGGGCTGACCCGTCAAGACCTCGGCCGTGAGAAGTTCGTCGAGCGCGTCTGGGAGTGGAAGCAGGAGTACGGCGACCGTATCGTCGGCCAGATGCAGCGTCTTGGCTGTTCCTACGACTGGC
>JBEEMN010000258.1:0-3624 GCA_041192625.1 Armatimonadota bacterium | reverse complement strand
AAAGCGCTACGCCCGCGAGACACTGGAAGTCAAGTACAAAGGAAAGTCGATCGCCGAAGTCCTCGATATGACTGTCGGGGAAGGCGTAGAGTTTTTCTCAGCGGTGCCAAGTATTGCTCGAAAGCTGCAGACCATCGCCGATGTCGGCCTTGACTACATCAAGCTTGGGCAGCCGGCGACGACGCTCTCAGGCGGTGAAGCGCAGCGCGTCAAGCTCGCGACAGAACTGGGCAAGAAGCTGCAGGCTAAGACGCTGTACATCCTCGATGAGCCAACGACGGGTCTGCACTTTGCGGACATCGAAAAACTCCTCCTCCTCCTGCAACGCCTTGTGGATGGCGGTTCAACAGTCCTCGTAATTGAGCACAATCTTGACATCATCAAGTGTGCGGACTGGATTATCGACATGGGGCCAGAGGGTGGTGATGGCGGTGGACACGTTGTTGCAAAGGGAACACCTGAGGCAGTTGCGAAGGTTAGTGGCAGCTATACCGGTCAGTACCTCAAGCCCGTCCTTCAAGGGAAGAGCCTGGTTCAAAAGGCGTAACCGCAATCATGCCACCGCAGTTTCGTCTTAGAAAGCCGACGCTGGCCGATGCTCCCTTTGTTGTCTGGCTCGATACACCCGCGGCCGTTCGGGAGCATGTCCTTATGGCGATGCCTCCGACGCAGGAGCAGGCTGACCGTATTATCGAGCGGTGGCTGACGTTCTGTGACCCGTTTGGCTACTTCATCATCGAATTGGAGAGCGACAATCGTCCCGTCGGCTGGGTCCATGCAAAGCCGTGTGCCCATATCGATGGTGCCATAGAGCTTGGCTGGCGGCTCCACCCGGATGTCTGGGGCAATGGGATTGCGACCGATGCTGTAAAGCATGTCATCGCAAAGTTCCGGCAGCTGGATCCAGCCGTGACATTCACAGCATCGACATTGCAGTCAAATGTTCGAAGCCAGCGCGTGATGGACCGGCTTGGGATGACGCTACACAGCAGCTATCTCCACGCGGATGTCCATCCAGCACTTCTTTACAACCTTGAAGTCGGCATCAACGTGGAATAATAACATCGCGAGTTTGGAGGCATATGATCATGAAAGCATTAGTGGTTTACGGCGGCTGGGATGGACATCAGCCGAAAGAAGTCGCGGCGATTTACAGTGAGTTCCTCGAGAGAAATGGCTTCACGGTGACCGTTTCCGACACTTTAGATGCCTATGCTACGGAAGACCTGACAACATACCGCCTGATTGTTCCGATCTGGACGATGGGCACTATCACACCCGAGCAGCTGAATCCGTTACTGGCAGCGGTCAAGGGTGGCGTTGGTATCGCGGGTTGCCACGGCGGAATGTGCGACAGCTTCCGAATGGAAACCGAGTATCAGTTCATGACGGGTGGCCAGTGGGTCTCGCATCCGGGCGATAGTGGCGTGAATTACACGGTTGATATCCGTGTTCCAGATCACTTCATCACCAGTGGCTCGCCGAACATGTTTACCGTCGTCTCCGAGCAGTACTACATGCACGTCGACCCTGCCGTCCATGTTCTGGCAACAACACGCTTCCCGGTCGCCGATGGCCCTCACCTCCGCAACGGTGTTGTCGACATGCCAGTCGTGTGGACGAAGTGGTACGGCAATGGCCGTGTTTCGTACAACGGACTTGGACATGACACCACAGTCGTTTCCCAACCCGAAGTCCTGCGTCTCCTTGAGCGCGGTTGTCTCTGGGCTGCAGGCGTCGCTCACTAACCATACGTGTATCCACCTATAGCATCGCATGTAGAACCACCGGGCTTCCTAGATGTCGCCTTTGATTGGGTAGATGAACCGCTGATCGCGCTCGAAGAAGGCACACGCCTTGTGCTGGATCCTGTGTATGCGCGAGCAGGTGCGCCAGTGGCCACGCATGCGATGCTCCTACGGGAAAGCGTAGTGCATAGGCTTCACCGTGCGATTTCGGAGTTACCAGAAACGCTTGGGATGATTGTTTTGGATGCGCACCGACCGCTCAATGTTCAGGCTTGGCTTTGGAATGAGATGGTTACGATTGTAAGCAAAGAACATCCTGAGTGGGACGACGCTGCGATCAACGCCCATGCACGACGGTTTGTGGCTTATCCAGAGCTCTTGCCAAACCGGCCAACACCGCACAGCACGGGTGGCGCCGTCGATGTTACATTGTTTGAGATTGCGACCGGAACACCATTGGACATGGGCAGTGGCTTTGATGAGCCGGTTGAAGCAAGTGTCTGTGACTACTATGAACAGTATCCCCACCTTCTCTTTACAGACCGGAGGCGCTTGCTCTTCCACGCGATGACAAAGAATGGGTTTGCCAACTATCCGGGTGAGTGGTGGCATTTCGAGTACGGAACGCTGCGTTGGGCGGCGGCCACAGATGCGCCGGCTGCCATATACAATGCGGTGTGAGGTTTAGATAGATGACAATTCCTGATGGTAGCCAGCTTCTTGCCGTGTTTCCTGCGGGCCCGGATGGAAATGCGCTTGACATAGCCGAATCCTTGCTCGACCAGCTTCACTTGAGTGTGGTCGATATCGGTCTCGACCCGATCACCGAGTGTGTTGAGGTCCGGATGATAGCGAGCTCAGCCACGGAAGACCGCCTGCTGACACATTGCCTGGAGCGTGGCATCGATGTCCGCACGGAGTGGATTTCCGGTTGACAGGTTATCGGGAGCTCCTCCCGGCCTATCTGGATTACTTACGGAATGAACGTGGACTGGCATCGAACACCATTATTGCCTACGCGAGAGACTTGGAAGATTGGTTTACCAGTGCATACCATCTAGACCCAAGCGGTATCACAGGCTGGCTGAGCAGCCGAAAGTCAGGCGGATTTAAGTCGACATCCATTGCACGCCGCCGTGCAGCATTATCATCGTTTTGTCGCTATCTCCGCCGTCAGGGCTGCATTCCAAACAATCCTGTAACCGCTGCTGGCAGAACTCGTGCAGTCAAGGCAACGCTTCCGAAAACGCTGAATGAGGCTGAAGTGGTTCGCCTCTTACAAGCACCGGACAGGACGACAGTCAAGGGCCTGCGTGATGCGGCCATCCTCGATGTCATGTACTGCTGTGGCTTGCGTGTATCGGAGTGTGCTGAACTACGCTGGCATTCGGTGGATATGTCTGCTGGCTGGCTTAGGGTTCTTGGCAAGGGTGGCAAGGAGCGGATGGTCCCTGTCGCGTCGACATCGCTTGCCCTTTTCGAGCAGCTGCGAGGCAACGCACCGTCTCCACTTTCGCGAACATCCAGTGTCTTCGGTCTAACCCGGTCACAAATCTGGAGGCTGGTAAAGCGCTACAGTGTGGCAGCTGATCTCCCGCGCCACCCAAGTCCCCACTGGCTCCGTCACAGCTTTGCAACGCACTTGCTTAATGGTGGAGCTGATATCCGGATTATCCAAGAGCTCCTTGGCCATGCGCGTATTACGACAACACAGATCTACACACATGTTGCGCTCGATCGTCTTCGGAGTGTGTATAAGCTGACGCATCCAAGGGCGTAGCGACGGCAAAGAAAAGCCCGCCCCTGCGGTAGCAGGGGCGGGCTGAATGAATCTCTAAACGATTACTTCTTTACGTTTACCGCAGGTGGGTTCAGC
>JBEEMN010000257.1:0-3624 GCA_041192625.1 Armatimonadota bacterium | reverse complement strand
GGCATGATGATGATTATGGCCTAGCCGGCAACGATATTGACCAGCTTGTTTGGGACAACGATGACTTTACGGATTGTCTTGCCATCGAGTTCGGCGACAATCTTTGGAAGTGCCATGGCTGCGGCCTCTGTGGATGCATTGTCAGCCCCGGCTGGAAGTGTCAGCTTGTCGCGGAGCTTTCCGTTGACCTGGACGACGACTGTGACTTCATCTTCAGCGGCCACTTCAGGGTCAGATTCGGGCCATGCCTCGTTGATGGTGAAGGTATTCGCGTGTCCCAGGAGCTCCCAGAGAGCATCCGCGGTGTGCGGCGCAAGTGGTGCCAAGAGGAGAGTAAAGGCCTCGGCGGCTTCGCGCGCTGCCGGGTGGGTGGCTCCGCCGGCGGTTACGAACTTGCGGATGACATCCTGAAGGATCATCAGTGAGCTGACAACCGTATTCATGCGGAGGTCGGCAATTGCGAGGCTGACCTTGGCGATTGTCTGGTGGACTTTTCGCCGAACGGAGCGTGCATCCGCGTGGTCTGTGGAGGCATCCACGGTGGTGCCAGCAATGGTCTGGATGACATCCCAGCTGCGTGAGAGGAAGCGGAACGTCCCGGACATCCGCTCTTCAGACCACTGAATCGTGTCTTCAAACGGAGCTTCAAAGCAGATGTAAAGACGAAGGGCATCGGCGCCGTAGGAATCCGCCATTTCATCCGGTGTGACCGCATTGCCCTTGGACTTAGACATCTTTAGCCACTGCTTTTCCAGCTGGTCAGGATTGTACTTGTGGAGCTCATCGGGCTTGATCGGATGGCCGTTTTCTTTGTCTACAAACGATTCGGCGAGGAGCATCCCCTGGTTACGCAAGGCGTATGCAGGTTCATCCGCCGTGAGCAACCCGGCATCGTGGAAGACCTTTGTAAAGAAGCGGCAATAGAGGAGGTGTCCGACGGCGTGTTCGCGTCCTCCGAGGTAGAGGTCTACCGGCATCCAGTAATCGGCTGCAGCGCGATCCCAGGCCCCAGTGGTGCAATCCGGGCTCGTGAAGCGCAGGAAGTACCAGCTGGAGTCGACGGAGCCGGCCATTGTGTCTGTTTCGCGCTCTGCTGCGCCGCCACAGGTTGGGCAGGTGCAGTTGACGAACTCTGGAATGGATGCGAGTGGCGAGCGGCCATCGTTTCCTGGCTTGTAGTTCTCGACATCCGGGAGGAGCACCGGCAGCTGGTCGACAGGAACCGGGACGATTCCGCAGGCTGGGCAGTGGATGATGGGGATTGGGGTGCCCCAATAGCGTTGACGGGAGACCAGCCAGTCGCGGAGGCGGTAGTTGACGCGCTTACGTGCGTAGCCTTGATTCGCGATGACATCGAGGACTTTGGGAACGGTTGTGTACTTGTCGTTCGGGAGACCTACGATGCTTTCCGGCGCACCGATATCAGCCCGCAGGGTTCCGCCTTCGGCGAAGGCTGCGGTGATGGCGTCATCCGTTTGGTCATCGGATTCACGGTAGACGAGCCGAATCGCGAGCCCCATGGCTTTTGCAAAGTCAAAGTCACGCTGGTCGTGTGCAGGGACGGCCATGATGGCGCCGGTACCGTAACCGGTGAGGACATAGTCTGCGATCCAGATTGGGATGTCTTCGCCATTAACTGGGTTCTGTGCGTACGCGCCGGTAAAGACACCCGTCTTGGGACGGTTCTCGGCGGTGCGGTCCTGCTCTGATGCTCGGCTAGCGGCATCGATGTAGTCATTGACCGCGGCCTTTTGGGCATCGGTCGTAATCGTGGCGACCAACGGGTGTTCCGGGGCCAGAACGAGGAATGTGGCGCCCCAGAGGGTATCTGGGCGGGTGGTGAAGACGGTGATGTTTGCCGGCGTATCGCCGGTGACAGCAAAGTCAACCTCTGCGCCTTCGGAGCGGCCAATCCACTCACGCTGCTGTGTTTTGACGCCTTCAGGCCAGTTAATGGTGTCGAGACCGGCGATCAGCTTGTCGGCGTAGGCAGTGATCTTGAATTTCCACTGTGGGAGCGGCTTCTGGACAACGGGTCCATCACAGCGCCAGCACTTGCCATCCACGACTTCTTCGTTTGCGAGGACGGTGCTCTCATTGACGCACCAGTTGACGGGAGCATTGTCACGGTAGGCAAGGCCGCGCTCGAGCAGCAAGAGGAATGCCCATTGGTTCCACTTGTAATAAGCGGGCTCAGTAGAATTGATTTCGCGTGACCAGTCATAGGAGACCCCGAGGGTCTCGAGCTGGCGACGGTATTCTGCTGCGAGCTGCGGAACAACGGTACGCGGATTTACACCGCGCTTGATGGCATCCTGTTCGGCTGGCTGACCGAATGCATCCCAGCCCATTGGGTTTAGGACGTTGTAGCCCTTCATCCGCATGTGGCGCGCAAGGACATCGCCAGGGATGTAGTTCTTTCCATGTCCGACATGAAGGCCACTACCGCTTGGATATGGGAACATCACCAGTGTGTAGAACTTTGGCTTCGTGGATGACGTATCGACTTTGTAGATGTCGGCATCCGCCCAGCGCTTTTGCCACGTACGCTCGATTTCGCGGAATGGGTAGCGAGGGGTTTCGTCGGTTTGCACAGAGGTGTTCATCGGGGAGCAGTATATCGCTTGGGCGTAATTCAACGTCGCGAACAGGGTTTGAAATCGGGTAGTAAAGCACTATTGCGGTTAGTCATATGCAGGACCGCTTATAAGAAGGTTGTTTGATAGAATCGGGCACCTGCCAGTTGGTGTTTTGGGCGACAGGAGTGTGGCGAGCATGGAACGGCGCGTGATTGGTATTGAAACCGAGTTTGGCTGTCTGGTCCGTGATGACGAGGTCGGGACTCCAGAAACAATTGTGCACTTGGTTCGGGACCACTGTTTTTATGAAAAAAAGTGGGGAGTGATTGACCTCCATGCCCGTGATTATTCCTTTGAGCCAGCCCGTTCAGGAGGCTTTCTCTTAAACGGTGGCCGTCTTTATGTGGATGCTGTCGGCGACCATGAGGAGTACGCGACGGCGGAGTGTTCATCCATTTTGGATGTCTGCCGCCACCACAAGGCTGGTCAGTGGCTGTTACAGTCCTTTCTCGATGACCTTGGCCTGACGGATGCAGTTTCGTTCCACAACAACAGTGTGGATCACTTTGGTGGTCATACATTTGGGTGTCATGAGAACTACTTGGTTTCGATGGCGGACGAAGAGTTTTTCCGGGCGAGCTTACGTGGGCTGATTCCCTTTTTGGTGACGCGTCAGATTTTTGCGGGAGTCGGGCGTGTTGGTGGCCACCGGCTGAATTTCAGCTCGCTCGAAAACTCGATCATGACGATCAGCGACCACGATGTCGATTACCAGTGGATTTCTAATTTTTATGGTGTTGAGCTTGATAATTCCGTTGACTTTCAGCTGAGTCAGCGTGCGGACCATATCATCCGGACGATTGCGAGCCGTGTGCGGTTTAACCGCGCGATCATCAATCCAAAGTGGGATAGTTATTACCAGAACACGACATACAACCGCCTGCATATTTTGTTTGGCGAGTCGAATATGAGTGACTACGCCACAGCGCTAAAGGTTGGAACGACAAGCGCGGTGTTGAGTCTTCTTGAGGATGGTCTGATTGGC
>JBEEMN010000256.1:0-3625 GCA_041192625.1 Armatimonadota bacterium | reverse complement strand
CCGCCACCGATTCCGGTCAGAAACTCACGCCGGTTCGTTGGAAAACCCCAGTGATTATTGTCCATCAAGCTCACCTCAGATCGGGTCCATGACCCACTACAAGCGACCAGCCACTCGGGCTGGTCATCAACGTACTAATCAATAAACAGGAATGCATTGGCATTCAAAATAACTCGGCACGTAGCCTCAAGGCCATGTTCATGCGCCATGTCAAACAGGACTTTACGCTCGGCTTTTGTTAGATGTCGGCCCCAGGACAGCTCGGCTGCTCGCTCAACCTGCTGTGGTACTAGCCCGCCCTCATCGGATACACGCTTTGCAAGTGCCCGTGCACAAGAGAGGACAAAGTTGTTGTTATAGAGCGTCAAGGCCTGAAGAGCCGACACGCTGGTTCCACGGGTTGGCGACAGCAATGCAAGGTCAGGGAAGTCCATGGAGTCCATGAATGGATCTGGGATTGCCCGCCAAACTGTTCGGTAAACCGAGCGGCGATTTGCTTCCGGGCTTTCCCAATCGTATGCGGCATAGTCGAGGGCTGGAGTCATCTGTGGCCCAGGTCCCATTTTGAAGTGGTTGATTCCCGGTCCGCCCATCTTGAAATCAATACGTCCCGCCGTCTGCAACGCAGCATCACGGTACTGATCAGCATCCAAGCGAAGGCGGTTTGCCTTCCAAAGCAACCGGTTATCCGAGTCGATTTTGGCCGCATCAGGACGGTTTCCCGATGCCTGTTGATATGCACGGCTTGTTACCATCAAGCGGTGAAGCTTTTTGAACGAACCGTTTGCATCATCGCGGAACCAGACTGCCAGATAATCGAGCAGCTCGGGATGGCTGGGCGCTCCGCCCATCCTGCCAAAGTCACCCGGAGTATCCACAATGCCCTTACCGAAGTGATAGTGCCAAACACGGTTGACAATGCTTCGCCAAGTCAGTGGGTTACGGCGGTCAACAAACCACTCGGCAAGCGCTGCACGTCGCTGGCTTTCCTTGGACATGTCCCGCCGCTTGAAGTAATCGCTAAGCTGTGGGAGCACAGATAATGCTCCTGGCCCTACAACCTGCTTAGGTCGGCTCAATTCCCCACGCTCAAGGACACGGATTTCACGTGGCTTTTCGATGGTTCTAAACCCGACATCCGCGACATCTGCAGACCTTGCAGCCACGTAAACGCGCTTCTGTGCCGGCAGGGATGCAAGTCCAGCGGCAGCTGTCTCACGGATTGCAAACGTTGCGAGCTCAGTCTCAGCGGTCTTATCGAGGAACTGCGATTTCAGCACACCTGAGACGCTTGGCGGGATTGCACACAAGATTGCGCTCGGGCCATCCGCAGTGCTGACACGGAATTTACCCAACAGATGGCTTCCACCATCGTTTTGGTCAACGACTACCTCGAGCTTGTCGTTTGCCCCTAGGACAATCGGCTCATCGAAGGCAAAGACAATATGGTGATCTTTGCCAAACTCAGGACTGATGCCCCATCCGGTGCTCGTCAACCCATCGGCAGCACGCGGAGCATCCCCGTTCTTTTGACTGTGATCAGCGCTTGTCCGAACAATTTTGGTCTTCTCACGCTTTCCACTTGCACGAATAACATCGACAGAAACCTCGGTTAGGAGGAAGCTTCCATTGTTTGAACGCCCTGGCCCACCCTTTGGAAGATCACTGGATGTCAGTGCATCGATGCGGATTGCTGCCACGCGCCCGGCGCCGGAAGCTCCAACAATCGTGTACGTATCCTTGAGCGGCAGCTTGCCACCTGCGGAAATGGTCCCATCGGGGATGAACGTAAGCGTTGCTCCGCCAACACCAGCTGCCTTCTGTACGACAAGAGGCTTCCAGCCACCAAAGCTCTTGAGTGCCGAAACGAATGTCTCAACGACTGGTTTGTGCTCTGCTGCTAGGATTTTGTTCGCATCCTTGCTGTCGGCAACTTCCTTGAGCTTTGTCCACTTTGTCCGCTGCTCAGCAAGTCCGGGGCGATCTTCGTATGTGACATCACCCTTGATCACACCCGCAAAGACCGCCTGCAGCGACCAGTAGTCGGTCGTAGGAATAGGGTCGAACTTATGGTCGTGGCACCGTGCGCAATTGGCAGTAGTACTCACAAATGTTGACATCGCCTGATTGACCATGTCATCCCGGTCCAGAATCTCAAATGGGATTGGAGCGGTGTAGTAGGCACTGAGATCGAAGTTACCAGCGCTGAGATACCCCATCGCTGGCGTCAGGTCTGGGCGGTTTGGGAACAGGACATCAGCTGCGAGCTGCTCGCGAACAAACCGCGAGTAGGAGACATCTTTGTTGAATGTGTCAATGACATAATCCCGGAATGGCCATGCGTACTTTCGGCCCATGTCATGCTCAGCACCGTGAGAATCCGCGTAGTGGATGGTATCTAGCCAGTGGCGCGCCCAGCGCTCGCCATACCGAGGGCTTGCGAGTAAGCGATCAACGACACGCTCATAGGCTCCAGGCTTTTTGTCACCCACAAATGCTTTGATTTCAGCATCTGTTGGAGGCAGACCAATCAGGTCAAACGTCACGCGTCGGATGAGGGTTAGTCGATCCGTCACCGGCCCCATCGCAAGGCCCTTTGCAGATAACTTTGCATCGAGGAAACGGTCAAGAACATGTGGCGCCTTGCCAGCTGGAACTGCAGGCTTACGGAGCGGTTGCAGCGACCAATGGGTATCTCCAGCGGGTGTGTCAGCACCGGCATCCGGCCACGATGGCCCCGACTGCACCCAGCTACGAAGCATCGCAACCTGTGCACCCGTCAGAGGAGTCTTACCACTGCGATTCGGTGGCATCACCAAGTCAACATTTGTCGTCGACACGCGCTGAATAACAGTACTTGCGTTGGGGTCGTGTGGGACCAGACCACGGGAGCCACTGTTCCCGCCGGTCATCGCCAGTTTGAGCTGGGTGAGCTTCAGTCCACCAGCCGCCTGGACATCGCCATGGCAAGGCATACACTTCTCTCGCAGCAATGGCTGGATATCTTTATTGAAGTCCGGTCCCTTCGCATTTGGAACCTTACCTTGAGGTGTTGATTGCGCCGGTAACAGCGCAACGCCAGCAATCGCGAGAGATGCCAGCGACACGAAAAAAGCCTTGCCGAAGCGTGCATTATCCATAGTTTCCTATTGTGGCACGAAGGATGGATTTCCTGCCGGAAACAGGCTGTTCGATTCCAGCGGATATTGGAATTTTTTCCGGTTATTCGCCAAACGATGACGACAAAGCGCTGGGCACGCCTCCCATGAGCGTTTAAACCGAATCCAATCAGAGCGGGCAGCACGTGCCCCATGGCGATGTCGCTGAGCAGGAATCCCCGATAGCGTCTTTGCCCTGCGAATGATGCTCAAATTGTCAGCAAGCGATGACATCGACATTTATTTGATGCACATTAATCGATCGATGAAACCCTACTGCGTTGATTAATCACTCTAGACGACTTGGCCGGAAGATAATGACAGTCGCGTAACGCAATAAACACCTCCCGTTTGCGTTTATTTAGCGGTTTACCAGTATCATTCAGGAGTCATGGTCATTCACAGTGATTGCATTTGTGGAAAGGCAATCAAGCTCGCAACAACCGAATCTACGGTTCAGTATGCCT
>JBEEMN010000255.1:0-3629 GCA_041192625.1 Armatimonadota bacterium | reverse complement strand
CTCCTCGCACGCATTTAGCGACGTGAAATCCGAGCTGCTGCGACGGGACTGGCAACCTGAACGCAAACAACCCGCCGCAGCCTACATTCACATCCCGTTCTGTGCGAAGAAATGCGGCTACTGCGATTTCAATGCCTATTCGGGCTACAAGGATGGCACTAAGCAACGCTACGTCGATGCCATTTTCCATGAAATCATCACCCGGGGAGCCGGCGCAAACCCTCTGACTTCCATCTTCTTTGGTGGAGGCACACCGACACAGCTGCCAACATCCGCGCTGGTCAAAATCATCAACACTCTCCGCGAGACGCTTGGTATCACGCCCGACGCAGAGGTGACGCTGGAAGCCAATCCCAATGATGTGCTCCTTCATGACTGGAATCTCCTGCGGGATGCTGGCGTCAACCGGGTTTCGTTTGGCGTACAGTCATTCAATCCATCCGTCCTGCGGATGATAGACCGGACACACGCTCCCGAAGATGCAGCGACGGCGCTCGAAACCGTCCGTAGCGCTGGCATCCACAACCTCTCCATCGATCTGATGTTCGGTCTTCCACGGCAAACATTAGCGGATTGGCGACGGACACTAGAGCATGCATTCGCACTAGATGTCCCGCATTTGTCCATTTATGGCCTCATTCTTGAGGAGAAGACACCGTTCTGGGGGCGGCTGCAGCGTGGCCGGATGGCATTACCTGGCGATGTGGCACAAGCGGCGATGCTTGAGCTTGCGATGGACCTTTCACTCAATGCTGGCTACGACCGCTATGAGCTAAGTAACTACGCCAAGCACGGATTGCAAAGCCGCCATAACCGGGTTTATTGGATGAATGACTCCTACTGGGGCTTTGGAGCGGGGGCTGTCGGCTATGACAATGTCGACCGCACCACCAATGTGATGCGTCCAAGTCGCTACATTGATGCGATGCTTTCCGACCAGCCACTTGCGTTTGAAAACACAGAGACGCCCGACCTTGCCGGAAGCATTGGTGAAACGCTGATGCTCGGCTTACGCCTTCCGGAAGGTGTTCAGCTCACCGATGTGTCCAATCGCTACGGTTTGGATATTCGTGAACTTTTTGCAAGGGAGCTCATCGCGGGCGTGGATGCCGGGTTGCTGGAGATGTCTGGTGATGCCGTGCGTCTGACGCGACACGGGACGATGTTTGCAAACGATGCGATGATGCTCTTTATTGCTTAATAGAGGTAATTCAGCCTTCGCGTCCGCGCCGATGTTCGATTTCCATCTGATGTTGCTGCTCCTCGTGGAACGGCTCCGTATGGATTACGACTTCCGTGTTCGGAAGGACCTTCCGGATCTCATCTTCGAGCTCTTCTGTGATCTGATGCGCATCCCGTAGCGAGAGGTCATCGTCCACTTGAATATGCACATCCACGTGGCGGTCCGCACCACTCTTGCGCGTCCGCAGCTTATGGAATCCAAGGACTCGTTCATCTACATTGAAAATGTGCTCGATCCGTACAATCTCGTCATCCGGTAAACGGCCATCCAACAAAAAGTCCACCGCACCACGCCCGATATGCCACGCGGCATTGAGGACCATTAATGAAACCGCGAAACCAATAATGGCATCGATGCGGTTGTAGCCCGTGAGCTTTGTCGCAACCAGACCCGCGAGGACACCCATCGATGTCCAGACATCCACCATAAGGTGTTTGGCATCCGCTGCGAGTGCAGGCGAATCCGATTTCCGCGCGACGCTGCTTAGGTGCGTGGCGACGGCGAAGTTGGCCGATGCGCTGGCGATCATAATGCCGATGCCGAGCACACCTACATGGATGTTAGGTTCATCGCCAAGGAGGCTGCGCGTTGCTTCGACGGCAATCGCGATGGCCGCAGCACCGATGATAATGGCTTCGGCAAGCCCTGAGAGGCTTTCAATCTTGCCGTGGCCATAGGGGTGATCATCATCCGCAGGCACTGTGGCCTTACGAATCGCGACAAATGCAACCAAACTTGCAACAACATCGGTGGCGCTATGAACCGCCTCACCCTTGATTGAAACGCTGTGAGTTATCAGTCCGATAACAGCCTTGGTGATGACGAGAGAGACACCAACCCCGATGGACAACCGTGCGGCATTGATCTTTGTGCTTTCGAGATGGGTCATGCGGATTGACATTTTAGCGCTATAAAGCAAATGACGCGATTAGTTAACATTTATGGGTGTAATTTATTATTTGTGTGGCGTATGTTAAATCATGCAACGTCGTGCGTTTACGCTGATTGAACTCCTTGTCGTCATTGCTATCATTGCGATACTTGCAGCGATCCTTTTTCCTGTCTTCGCACAAGCACGTGAAAAGGCGAGAGCCGCAAGCTGTATGTCGAACATGCGGCAGCTTGGCCATGGTTTGCAGATGTACTTCAGCGACTACGATGACACAATCTTCTTCTTTGGACACAATGTTGACCGAAGCCGTGTAAACCCTGGCGCTCCTCTCGGTGCAAACGCATCGAACCGCTGGTGGAATCAAATCCTCCCGTACACCGCCAATGATAAAGCGCTGCTGATTTGTCCATCGGATAGTGGAAAGAAGCCAAATAGCGCCGATGGCAAACCGCGCTCCTACGTTGCCAACCGTGCTGCGGAAAGCCTTACGCTCGCGCAAGTGGAACGCCCGGCCGACATCGTAGTCGTGACCGAAAAGGGAGTTCCCTTCGATGACTCCTGGTTTGAGCCACCAAAAAACCTCTACAACAAACCGGGCTTTGGGGAACCCGTCCTCGCATTGACACGGCATACAGGTGGCGTAAATGCGACATTTTTTGATGGCCATGCAAAGTGGATGTCGAAGGGGCAGGTTCTCTCGGAACCATGCGGGATGCCTTGGTCTGGGGTTGATCTGATGCGACAGTACCCATTGCCGCTGCCCGATCCTGGTAGGACGCCTTGGCATCAAAACTGCCAGAACTAAGCAGCCAACTGGGCTCATAAAAGTAAAACACCGCCAAGGTTTATCCACGGCGGTGTTTCTCTTATTTAGCCTTCTTTACTGAGTGCGGGCGGTGTCATCGGGGCCGCATCGATTTCTGGCCAGCCATGGTCGCTGCCGCGGTGCTGCTCCCAAGCATATGCGGCGCGGAGCGCCGCATCCTCACGCCAAAGGTTCCCCGTAAACTCAATCATGATGGGCATCCCCTTGTCCGACATCCCACACCGTGTGATCACCGTTGGGTGCCCCGTAAGGTTTGTCCAGGTAATACTTGGCATCGCAAGGCCAGGGGTGATGTAGACATCGATGCCGCGAAGTGCCACATCCATGCGGTCCTGAAGCTGGGACCGAACCTGCATCGCGGAAATGTAGTCCGCCGCCGGAATCAGACTGCCAATCCGAAATGTATTCGGCCAGTTCCAGTCATCCTGTTGGACAAGCTTAGCGAGGCGGCCATCGGAGATCAGGTCACTGAATGCGGCCGCGCCCTCGGCGCCAATGATGATGTCAGGCAGCGCGGCAAATGCTGGCTCGCTTGCGGGAACCGTCACCGGAATCAGCTCTGCACCCTGGCTCTTAAAGAAGTCAAGTACTGCTTGCTGGCTTTTGTCAGCGCGCTTGAATGCACCCGAGTCAAAGCCGATTTTGAGGCCTTTTATACCCGATGTTGC
>JBEEMN010000254.1:0-3634 GCA_041192625.1 Armatimonadota bacterium | reverse complement strand
CCCGCTGTGCCTGAATCAGATTTGCAGGTAATGTTGCACGGCGGTCGCCATCGTAGTAGCTTAGCGATGACCAGAATGCAGGCACAGGAATTCCTTGCTGTGCAGCAAGCGACACGACACGGCGCCAGCCACTCTGGCAGCGACCGATCTCAGCCTTGAAATACGGATCCAGCATCAAGTTTGCAAGACCGGGCTCGATTTCATAGGCTTCCTTGATGCGGTTGAGGAAGCGTGCACGGATGATACATCCACCGCGCCAAATCGTCGCAATTGACCCACGGTCGAGTGTCCAGCCATTTTCAGCCGCTGCTGCATCCAGCTGTACAAAACCTTGGGCATAGGCCACGATCTTGGATGCGTACAGGGCATCCCGGATGTCATTGACAAGCTGTGCAGTGTCACCGGTTTCAATGGTCGTTGACGGTCCAGGAAGCTGTGTGGATGCTGCAACTCGCTCATCCTTCTGGAAGGAAAGACAGCGGGCAAAGACGGCTTCCGTGATGGCAGTTGTTGGAACACCGAGGTCAAGCGCGAGCTGACTGGTCCACTTACCGGTGCCCTTTTGTGCAGCCTTGTCGAGGACTTTGTCCACCAGATAACCACCATCTTCATCGAATGTGTTGAAGATCTTGCAGGTGATGTCAATCAGGAACGAGTCGAGATCGCCATTGTTCCATTCGGTAAAGGTCGCGCCGATTTGCTCATTCGTGAGGCCTGCGACGTGCTTTAGGAGGTCATATGCTTCGGCAATGAGCTGCATATCGGCGTATTCGATGCCGTTGTGCACCATTTTGACGTAGTGACCTGCACCATCGGCGCCGATGTAAGCGCTGCACGCAACGCCATCCACCTTGGCCGAGATTGCAGTAAAGATTGGTGCGATGCGGTCATAGGCATCCTGTGGGCCGCCGGGCATGATGGATGGGCCATTTAATGCGCCTTCTTCACCGCCGGACACGCCGACTCCGAGGAAGTTCAGTCCCTTTGCCTCAAGATTCTTGCAGCGTCGCTGGGTATCCGCGTAGTGGGAGTTACCGCCATCCACGATGGTGTCGCCGGGTGCCAACAGAGGAACCAGTTCCTCGATAACGGCATCCACGGGGCCGCCGGCCTTGACCATGATAAGGATTGTGCGTGGAGCGGCCAGTTTCTCGACAAACTCAGTCAGCGTGTGCGCGCCGGTAAAGGCACCTTCGGAGCCATATGCCTCCAGGAACTCATCCACTTTGCTTGCAGTGCGGTTGTGGACGGCAATCGGGAAGCCGTTTCGCGCTACGTTTCGCGCGAGGTTCTGACCCATGACCGCAAGTCCGGTCAATCCGAAGTGTGGCAGCTGTGACAATAGAAACTCCTTAGTCAGGATCCATTGAAATGAATCCCTCTTTGTAAGTACCACAGGCAGGCGGATGCCGCAAAAATCACGGGGCTATGTGTTGGATAAGCGGGTTAGTATCCGAGGTTGCGATCGACTAGGTTGGCACACGGCTGACCTTCGGCGAGTGCCGTAAGCTGCCGCATCACCAATGCCCCAAAACGCTCCCAATAGTCCGGGTTTACTCCACCGGTATGCGGAGTGATGATGGTGTTGCGTGCGGTCCACCAAGGTGAATCTGGCGGTAGCGGTTCATCCACGAAGACATCCACGCCTACACCGGCAATCCAACCACGGTTGACTCCTTGGAGAACGTGACGTTCATCCCAGAGACCTCCACGCCCGATGTTAAACACGTACGTCGGGCGGCGAAGAATCTCGATTTCCTCTTCGCCGAACAGCCACCGCGTATGTGGAGTCAGTGGTAGGGCAAGCACAATCATGTCACTCGCGAGGATGAGGTCGTGGTATTGGAGATGTGAGAGGACGTAGTCAAAGTGCGGTGTGGGCTTCTCCGGGTCCCGCCGGGTCCCTACAGTTCGCATCCCAAATGCCTGACACCTTCGAGCAATCGCCTGTCCGATTTGTCCTGCGCCGACAATCCCGACTGTTTTGCCTTCGAGTGTAAACAGCTTGTCTGCCTGTTCGCGGCGGCTCCATGTTGCCGCACGCTGCGCATCCACGGAAAGATGAATTCCACGCGCAAAGGAAAGCATCATCGCGAGAACATGCTCAGAACACGATGCCGCATGAATCCCACTTCCCGTACTGATCATCACGTCATGACCATTGGAGTTGGTAAACAGCTCTGGATACAGCTTTCCATCCACGCCGGCTGACCAGAACTGAACGAGCTTGAGGTTGGGCATTTGCTGATGTAGGGCAGCAGGAAGCGCAGCGCAAAGCACGATTTCGATCTGTTCAAGAACATCTACAGGAACGGCTGCCTCGGAATACGCGTGCAGAGTAAACATCCCATTAAAACTGGCAACAATATCGTGCAGCTGGCTTACGAGGGTTTCATCTTCGCCGTTATTCAAGAGGAGGATATGCATGGACTACAGTCTACCTACTCGTGCGCAGCTGCATGGCGGAGAATGTCCTTTGTTTCCGCGATGGCGGCTGCAGGAACGACAAGCCCAGCGGCGCCCCCGATGATAGCTGCCGGGGCATCTAGCGGGGATGTAAGGACCACCCAACACGGTGGCGTGGAAAGGATATCGATGGGCAAAGTGTCCAAGTCACAGAGGAGGTGGTCGGCAGCATCCTCCGGCAGCACAAAGTGTGCATCACAGCGGACATCCACAATCCGCAGCGGCGGGACGACGATTCCCTTCGCGCGGATGACATCACTGACCGCCGCCTGAAACGCGAGTCGTCCACCTGCGACACTGTTTGGCGATGTCACCCATCCAGTTGTCCCAGTGCGTTCAAGGGCAGTGTTGAGTTCGGCAGAAACCCAAACCTGGCTCCCTGTTGCGAGGCAGGCATCCCACGAAGTGAGCGCAGTATCAGCCAGGATGACCAGTCCATCAGCACCTTGGGAAAGACTTACAGCAATGTCGGACTCTGCAGCGATTTCAGCGTAGATAGGGATGTTGACACCGCCGCGGGTGTGGACGGGAATGTGGCCATCCCCGATGGCGTAGCGCGTTTTCCGTGTTATCTGGATGCGGACAAGCTCATCGGCGGTGGGTTCCACGAGAACCAGATTGCGAAGCGGGTCGACGAGGACGAGCATCCCATCGGCGATGGCTTCATCGGGTAGCTCGGAAACATGGACGCAGGGGATGTCCAATGGATTTTGGATGTCCACCGGGAATGGCTGTTGGGTGACGATGCCGACAAGTGTGCTCCCGAGTGGGAGAGGCATCCACAGGCCGACATCGATGCGGTCGACAACCAGGACAATATCGAGTGCGGTTTCATCCACTTCGACAGATTTCCGCAGGCGTGCGATGGTTGCAGTGTCGATGGTTGGCCGGCGGTCAAGGTATGTGACGTTGACTGCCCATCCAAGAACGGGGCGCTGCCCGGAGCCGTTGCCGACAAGGGTGATCATTGGTTGATGGTCGGTGGCGGTGGAGTGGTGCCAGGTTTTACATCCCCGGATGCCGGTGGAGGTGTGTTTTCAGGCTTGTCGGGCTTTCCTGGTTTACCGGGAGGCTTTAGTCCCCCACCCTTGGGTGCATCCGTTGGTGGAGCAGCCTTTTCATCCTCATCATCCACTTTGAACTTGCTGCCATCTTCGACGCCGGTGAT
>JBEEMN010000253.1:0-3643 GCA_041192625.1 Armatimonadota bacterium | reverse complement strand
GCGATGACAATCAAGATGTTCGGAGATTACCTCGGGATTTCGACGGATGAGCAACAGAAAGTGGCTGCTGAAATCGGCTCCGATGTCGCCCTCTTTTTGTACGACACGCCAATCAGAATGCAGCACTACGGAGAAGTGATCACGCCTATTTCGCTCAGCGGAACACTGGAGGGGGTTGTGATTCGACCCTTAACTGGGATGTCGACGCCGCTGGCGTACCGGACATTGGATGCCAATACATCTCGTGTTCCCGGGACCACAACTGCAGCTATTGCGGCCCGAGGTGTGCTGACCCCAGACTGTCTGTCAAATGATTTTGAATACGCTGTACGACAGGTAAACCCGGATGTCGACCAGCTGTTTACAAAACTTACAGGGCTTGGGGCGCTCCGCGTTCAGCTCTGTGGAAGCGGTTCAGCTGTTTTCGCTGTTACTGATTCCCGCGCGGATTCGGTCCGCATCGTAAAAGCACTCAGTGGAGCTGTACCCTACATGAAACTGGTCTCAACACAATGACATCAACGGCTGCTATTCTCCTCGCCGGAGGGCGCATCAAATCAAAGGACCGCGCTGAGTGGCAAAGTTTACTGCCATCGGGTTCTGACAATCGCGTGATGGTCGACATCGGGGGTAAGCCGATGTACCGCTACGTCATCGATGCCATCCGCGGGGCGGATATCCAGCTGGTGATTGCCGGGGATGTCCCATTCGATGGAAAACACATACGCGTTGCCGGTGGGGACTCGCTCGTCGACACGCTTCTAAACGGAATCGCCGCCCTCCCCCCCGCTGTTTCGCAAGTTCTTGTCCTGACGGCCGATATTCCGTTTCTGACATCCGCGGGTATCGATGCAATCCTACAAAGTGCTCCAAACGCTGACTTTGTCTACACAATCATCCCGATGGACACCTGCCGGGCTGCGTTCCCGGATGCCAAACGTACATCCCTCAAGACTGCCGATGGCGAGTTCACTGGCGGAAACATCGTTCTCATCAACCCGGAGTTTGTGCGGAATAACGAAGCAGTGATTCGCGAATCCTTTGAGCGCCGTAAAGATGTCCTTGCGCTCGGGAAGCTCCTTGGCCCGGATGTCATTTTCCGTCTTCTCTTGTCGCGGTTGTTTCCAGCGTTGTTGCCCATCGATGCCTTGGAACGCGCCGTTTCACGCCTTGTTGGGAATGCCACGGTTAAGGCGCTGGTTGTCAACGATGCCGCCGTTGGGACAGATATCGACTCCGCATCCGATGTCGCCATGGCGCGTAAAGTGCTGGGAAAGTAGACTACCGACGTGGCTAAAGGCAAACTCTACGTCCTTTCAGGACCATCCGGCGTTGGCAAAGACACCGTTCTTGCAGCACTCAGTAACATCGACACGGACTTCGCAATCTGCATCACCGCAACGACTCGCGGGATGCGCCCGGGAGAAGTCGAAGGCAGCCCTTACACCTTTCTGACGCGAACCGAATTCGAAGACAGAATAGCCGCTGGAGACTTTCTCGAGTTTGCGGAGGTAAACGGTGGCAACCTCTACGGGACTCCAAAATCCTGGGTGGACCAAACACTCGCAGCTGGAACCGATGCCATCCTCAAAATCGATGTTCAAGGTGGAAAGTCCATTCGCTCGCTGGTCCCGGATGCGATTCTTGTGTTTTTGGCTCCCCCATCCCTCGATGAGCTGGAAGCAAGACTGCGAAGTCGCGGAACCGAAACCGAAGACGCGATTCAGGTCCGCCTCGAAGATGCCCGAACAGAAATTTCCGCATCAATGGGATACGACTACATCGTTGTCAACGATGACATCGCAACCGCAGCAGACCGCTTACGGTGCATTTTGGTGGCTGAGAGGTGCCGTCGATGAACGGATTGAAGATTGCCATCGCGACCGGCCCAAGTGGCTTTGTCACGGTGAATTCGATTTTGGAAGCATCCAGAGCATCGGGTACGACGCGGCTGGACTGGCTGGAGCTTGGCCTTGCGGCTGCGGAAGCGGATGAATCTCTCCACGATGTTGGTGTTGGTGGGATGCCGGATGCGCTTGGCCGGATGTCGCTGGATGCAGCCATTATGGATGGCCCGACGCATCGCGCAGGCGCCGTCGCGGGGCTCCTCGGCTTCCGAAGCCCTATCGCGGTCGCCCGACGTGTCATGGATTACACACCGCACGTGATGTTAGTTGGCGAGGGAGCGAAGCGCTTTGCCGAAGCACAAGGCTTCACCGATGAAGGTGCTCTCCTCACAGACTATTCGCGTGAGCGCTACGAAGCGTTTCTCCGCGGGGAAGTTGACCTCGAAGCAACCGGCGATCAGCACATCGATGGCGGTGACACGGTTGGCGCAATCGTGATGGACACCGAAAACCAGCTTGCCTGCGGGACATCCACGAGTGGACTCGCCTTCAAAATGCCTGGCCGCGTCGGCGACTCTCCTATTATCGGCGGTGGCCTCTATGTCGAACAAGGCATCGGGAGCGCTGTCTGCCTCGGGATGGGTGAGCAAATGATGCAGGTTGGGATGGCGATGCGCACGGTGATGAAGCTGGCGCACGGGCTGTCCCCTCAAGCGGCGGCTGAAGCGGCGATGCGGGACATGATTCGCCTGCGCCCAAGCTGCCTTGGGACGACCTGCCTTGTGATTGCGTTGAACCAAGCCGGTGATGCAGGCGGAGCGCGGACGAAAGCACATCCCGACTTCCATTACTGGCAGGCAACACAAAGTGGGGTCATAAAGATTGAGGCTCCCGTGATGGGCGATTAGGCGCAAAACGTGACAACTGGCCGCTACGTAGATGTCATTGTTCAGGTAGAGGTTCCAAACCTCCGCCAGCCGTTTACGTATGCGGTTCCCGACCGCCTCGATGAGCCTAATCCGCTGCAAAGTGGAGATTGTGTCGTTGTTCCATTTGGCCGTCAGGTGATGCTTGGCTATGTCGTTCAGCGCCGGGATGCACTGCCGGATGGAGTGGCTGAAAAGGCTGTCCGGGATGTTCTTGAGCGCGTTGTTGGTGATGGTGCAAATGTTCCCGATTCCGTGATGCGAACCGCGCGCTGGGTGGCGCGTGAGTATGTTGCAGATCTCGCGATGTCGATCCGGACGGCTATTCCGCAGCTGCAAAGTGCGCGCATCGAACAGTATTACATCTGGACCGGGCGTCGGTCCGTTGAATCGCTGGCAGCGAATCAGCAAGATTTCGCAAGCTTCCTCAGCAGGGCAAAAACGCCGCAGACACTAAAAGATGCCTCGGATGTATTGCAAGTGACCGTAGATCGCGCATCGGTTAATGCCCTCATCCGAATCGGTGCGATTGAGCGGAACTACCAAATCCTTCCTCCAAAAGTCACTGCGCGTTCGGTGATGTGCGTTACGCTTGCGGTGACCCCGGATATCGCATTTGCAGAGGCTGACCGACGCCGGCGACGGGCTAAGCAGCAAGCGAATGCATTGGAAATGCTTGCTGGTTTACCAGCACATACGCCAGTGTCGATTGTAGATGCCCTTGAAGCCTATGGAATCGCCCGCGCAATCTGGAAACGCCTTGAAAGTGATCTCCTTGTTGAGATTGCTCCGATACCCATTGACAGAATTCCAGCTGTCCTGACGTCGGCGGGGAAACGCCCCGATGTACTTTCACCAGATCAGATCCAT
>JBEEMN010000252.1:0-3659 GCA_041192625.1 Armatimonadota bacterium | reverse complement strand
CAAAAAGAGGGCGACATCGGAGCCGATTTCAGCAGCCACTTTCTGTTGCTCATCCGTCGAAATCCCGAGGTAATCTCCGAACATCTTGATTGTCATCGCGGCATTACTGCTGCCGGCGCCGAGCCCGGCTTCACTTGGGATGTTTTTGATGAGCGTTACCCAGAGGGTGGCATCGAATTCAGGTTTTAGGTCCAGCAACCGCTGCGCTGCGCGGACAACAAGGTTTCGTTCATCCCGTGGAATGGGCGGATGTGCGATCGCATTCGGCCGCTTATCTTTGAGGACGAGGCGCACTCCGCGTGTACCGGGTCTAACGGTAAATGCCATTTCGTCTGAGAGGTTTAGCCGAACGACAATTGAGTCAAGCGGATGAAATCCTGTCGCGTCGGGTTGGGAGACATCCAATGTGATGTTAAGCTTTGCGGGCGACAAGCACTCGCATTTCCATTCACTTTGAGGCATGGCTATCGCCCCTTTCTGCGAAGAATCAAGTCATCCCGCTGCGGCGCAGTCAGCTGGTACCAGCCAGATCTGCGAACTGTAAGCCGGTGACGGCTATCGCATGTGATTCCAGCCGGACCCTTTACGCTCGCTAGGTTTAGTGCGTGACTTGCCTGATAAACACCGGCTTCGAGTGGCACCCAGGCAGTGCCGTGGAAGCGAATCACACCATCTTCTGTTAGGACAAATGCCCATGCTGTCAGAAAGGCATCCGTTGAGTCCGCATCCACTGCTTGGAAGACGCGACCAAGAAAAGCATCCCCATATGTATTCGCCACATGAAGAATCGCACCGATGTAGGCGTACATCCCTTGTGCGTTACGCTTCACAAATCCAGCTGAACCTGGCGGAGCGGCGCTGAGTGCTTTGTCAAAGCGATTTCTGCTTGCTGCGACAAAGCCAGGCGAGGGTAGGACGGGAGTGATGTTTCCCTTGATGCCAGTGCTAGCAAGCCACTGAAGGCCTAGCGCTTCGCCTACATGCCCAGCGCTGTCAGGTTCAGGAGAGGTAAACCCGCGGGCTGCATGCAACGCGAGATGACCCCATTCATGAGCAATGACACGTGCAAATTCGTTTGGGTCTTTTTGTGATGTCACATCAAAATAAGTGACATTTGTCGTTCGTGTTTCACCAACCACATCGGGGACACGGGACTTTTCTTCCGTAATCCAAATCGATGCTGTATCGGTATCCCAGGCGAGTCGGACGGGCTGACGAAGACGGGCGAGCTGTTGAGAACGAAGAACACTGATGGTTGTGCATACGGATTCTGCCACTGTGCGCGAGCCAGAGGTGTAACACACATTTGCGTACCGCTGGACCTGGCGGCCGCTCGGTCCATAAAGGCCGGCTAAAAGCGTGTAGCGATTGCTATCGTAGGTGATGTCACACACCTCATTACTGATTGCAACGAAGTGGTCATTGCCAGCATCCAGGACACGTTGCGCGTAGCCGCTAGCGGTGAGGTCATTTATACTTGCGATGCGAAACGGGAGGGATGTAACTGTCTGGTCTATCGACGGCGTTCTCTTCCTTAGCCAGTCCCTCGTAGCAGTCATTAGTCCTATTCTAGCACCGTGCTCGGAGGTGGCTGCGTGCTAGAATGCCTGTGTGAGTGCTTTTGCTGGACTGGATGCTACGTCGTCTGCGCTACCCCAACCTCTTGTACGCGATATTGAGTGGCTTGACCGTGTCTTCGGTCAGGTTCTTGAACAGCAGGAGGGTACCGATTTAGTCGATGCCATGCGCCATGCGCTGGCAGCATCGCTTGATCCAAACGCCACGCCGGCGACGATTTTGAGTGCCGCACCGCGCCTAACCGATCCTGTTTTTGCGGGACGACTTTTACGCGCGCTGACAGCATTCTTTCAGCTCATCAACACCGCTGAGCAAAAGGAAATCATCCGCGTAAACCGGGCACGTTGCATACCAGGTGTTTCTCGGCCAGAGTCCATCCGCGAAGCGGTGATGCGACTTAAGGACAGCGGTCTTGGACCAGATGAGATTTTCGCATTGATTTGCAATCTCGACATTGGTCCCACGCTGACCGCTCACCCGACAGAAGCACGCCGGCGCGCAGTTCTGGACAAACTCTTGCGTGTTGCAGAGTGTTTGTGTGATCACGCAGCTGGCGCCGACTCGGTGCCGCTGACGGAACCACTTGGCAGTATTACCGAGCGTGCTGAAGCCAGCCTGACACGGGCATTGACGGAGCTCTGGGAAACCGATGAAATCCGCCTGGCTCCAATCACAGTGCCAGAAGAAGCACGGAATGTTTTGTACTTCTTTGACCGCAGTATCTTAGATGTTGTCGCTTGGCTTCAGTCTGACCTGGAACAGGCGTTGTCCGATGCGTTCCCTGGGCGCACCTTTGATGTTCCATCCGTAGTAAAGTTCCGGTCTTGGGTGGGTGGTGACCGCGATGGCAACCCCAATGTAACCGCCCGAGTTACATGGTGGACACTTCTCGAGCACCGCCGGACGATTCTAAATGCGTACATCCAACGTATTCATGATGTCCGTGTTCAGCTGACCGTAAGTGATAAGCGGCTCATGGCAGACAGTCCGCTTGCTGTTTCCATCAAGCGTGATTTGGAAGTCTTAAATCTCCCTGATGATGTCATCCGGCAGCACCGCGCAGAGCCATTTGTGATGAAGCTCTACCTGATTGAGGCGCGTTTGACGGCAGGCCTCGAGCAGCTGGAATCCTTCTCCGGGAATCCCGGAAGCCATACGACGCATCCGTGGGAATACAAGTCCGATGATGCATTTGTTGACGATCTGCGGCTCCTTCGTGAGTCGCTCATAGCCGCAAATGCAGGGGTGCTGGTTTCATCTGGGCCGCTCGCAAGCCTGTGGCAACAAGCGAAAACGTTTGGATTCCATCTGGCAGCCCTCGATATCCGACAGCACTCGGATGTCCACGAAGTAGCCATCGGTGAACTGCTGTACGTCGCTGGTGTCCTGACATCCGCAGATGCGTATGCAAAGCTCTCGGATGCAGAAAAAGTCGATGTGCTGCGGAGGGAACTTTCCAATCCGCGTCCGCTCGTTGGCGCCCACGTGACCCTGACGGAAAAGACCCAGGAAGTCCTCGATGTCTATAAAACCGTTCGGCGTGCGCACCGTGAGCTGTCGAAGAAGACGATTCGCTGCTCGATTGTCTCCATGACCCACGGTGTTAGCGACATTCTGGAGCCGCTAGTGCTGGCGAAGGAATGCGGCGTCGATGAAGACCTCGACATCGTGCCGTTGTTCGAAACCATCGATGACTTGCAACGGTCATCCGTGCTGCTGGATGAGCTGTTTGCTGTCGAAGAATACCGCCGTCATCTAGATGTGATGGGCAACTTCCAGGAGATCATGCTTGGGTATTCGGACTCGAGCAAGGATGGTGGATTTGTCGCAGCAAACTGGGCTCTGCAGGATACGCAAGCGCGTCTCGCTGATACGTGTCGCAAGCATGGCGTTGGGATGCGGTTGTTCCACGGGCGAGGCGGTACGGTAGGGCGCGGTGGTGGACGAGCGAACAAGGCGATTGCCAGCCAGCCAAAGGGGTCGTTTGCTGGAAGGATCCGCTTTACAGAACAGGGCGAGGTCGTCAGCTTCCGCTACGGGCTTGCCCCAATTGCACACCGTCACCTTGAGCAGATTGTGTC
>JBEEMN010000251.1:0-3662 GCA_041192625.1 Armatimonadota bacterium | reverse complement strand
ACGACCACCCACGTACCAGACAACAAAGATGCCAGACATCATCAAAAGCGCGAGGATTGGAAAGAGCGTTGCCCACCAGTTTTCGAGATCAAGGTTGACTCGGAGGAGGTTTGTCGCGCGGGTCAGAAAGCGGTCATTCTCACGGTCTTCCGCGGCAAAGGCCTTGACAACACGCGCACCTGCGATGGCTGAGTTGGCCCCGGAGTTCATCACGGAACGCAAATGCCAGAGGCGCTCGAGACGTCCCCAGAGGAAGCGCCAGATCTTAATCGTCGCTAATACCACCAGCGGAACGGGTACCAGGACAAACAATGTCAACAGCCAGTTTTGGGCAAATAGGACAATCAAAATACCGACGATGGTCAGGCCATTGACAACCAGAATCTGCAAGCCATCAACGAGGAAGTTGTTCAGCTCATTGACATCCTGCGTCACACGCGTGACCAGCGTTCCCGTTTGACGCTTGTCGTAATAGGACAGGCCTAGCTTTTGCAGCTTTGCGTAGAGCTGTGTCCGGATGCGGTACGTGAGGTTGGCGCTCAGGAATGCGGAGAGGCGTCCTCGGATGATTCCGATGATGGCTCCCAGTGCATGACTGCCAAGCAGTAAAAGTACCAGGATTCCGAGTTTATCAATGCGTAATGCATCGGTCAGCGATGCGGCTTTCGGCAAAAGAACATCGTCCGTCAGGTCCCGCACAATCACACCGGGTACAAGACCGGCCCACGTGCCACCAATCATCAACGCCAGCAGCACAACGACGTGCATTTTGTAAGGCGCAGCGTACGACAGCAGGCGCAGCAGCGTTGCGCGCTTATCAAAGCAGTGGCGACAGACATCTGAGTCCTTCGGAAGCGCACGCGCACACTTTGGACAGGCTTTGTCGTTGTCATCGATGCCGGCAACGGGGAGCTCACTCGCCTTGGCCAACGCACTCAGCACGCGTGCCGCACCGGTCATACGGGCAGCGTACATCGTTGTGTAGCGCGCGATCTCAATCGTGTCGGTCCCCGATGAGAGGACAAGCGCACCGCACCCGACGAGCGTTTCTGTTTTGGCATCCCGTATCGATGCGATGTCACACGTTCGTACTACTTTGGTGGCATCGCCATCCGCTTCGTACACGATGACAGTCGTGCGCGTCGCACATATCCACCGCTGGCAGATGTGGGAGCGTTCATTTAGGTCAAATGCGATGCCAATTAATAGGTCTGCAGAAGGGATTCCACTTGCAGAAAGGGCATCGACGATGGGGATTGGGAAGGGTTCTACCAGTGACACAGGGGGATAGTACCACCGTCAATCAAAAACGATGCTATTAGTTATCCGCGGGATCGCCGCTTGGAGATGCGGGCTTATCAGGAGTCGCATCCGGGTCGATTTCAGGATTGTCTTTGTTCGATGCCGAGCCATCTGTTGGGTACTCGACGCTTGCGCCCTTGACGCCTCTCGAGATCGTTGCGCTGACGGTTCCACCACGTGGGATACGGGTTCCTGCAGGCGGTTTCTGCTTATAAACCGTGTTCTCAGGATACTTAGTGAAGTCTCCCATCACGATTTTCATGCGAAGACCTTCCCCTTGAACAATGGTGTCCGCTTCGTGTGTCTCACGGCCCATCAGGTCCGGTACGCGTACAACGCCAGCTTCATTCGCTGTCGGAGTCACATTCTGCCCACCACCGTTGCGGCCACCGTTGGACTTTGGAGGTTTCGTGCCAGGCTTCCCTGGATTCGACTTGTTATTGGAGCCAAGCCATCCCTCAAACTTCATATATGCAAGGCGGAACGGCTTTGGGTACTTCAGGTATGCGTAGTACGTCGTTCCCGCCAAGCCACCAATAAACATCATGGCGAAAATACGACCCCAGTGCGGACGCAAAATGTCAGACATCCGCGGGCGCAGCGCTTTAGCCTCTCGGCTACGCGCACGTCCATCCTCAATAACCTTCTTTGGCGTGCCTGGATTTCCACAAAACGGACCATCCAAACGGCCATAGAGGTTATATATGTCGACAATAATTTTGTGCTTGACACGGACTTCACCAAGATGGGTGATGTATCTGGCCCACGGATCCATATCAATGAGGACTTTGGCGACCTCGCTTGACAGAAGGATGTGGTCTGCATCCCCAAGGTCCATCACGCGCTGCGCGGTAATAATGCCATCGCCTGCGGCATCACGCTGCCCGTTGACATCCTGAACAATGGTTACTTCACCCGCATGCACACCCATCCGGAGCTTAAGCGGCGTGCCAATTAACTGCTTTAGGCGAGCATTGTCCGCCTGAATCATCCCGTGCAGCTGTAATGCACAACGTAGTGGGGAAAGCAGGTCCTTGAAGAACATTAAGGCGATGCCATCCCCGGTCTGCCGGACAAGCAGGCTTTCTGGATCGAACTTCGCGGATGCCACTTCAGGCGTCATCTGGACAATCTGACCAAGCTCACGCTGCGCAGCAACCTGATGGTCGGTGGGGAGCTTTGCAAACCCGACGATGTCCATGAAGAGCACGTAGGCACGCCGTAGGCTTGGGGTGCGCTCGACGACATCGGTAAGGGGCGTCGGTATAGGATTATCTTCGTAAGACATAGGGATTGGCGGGCTGGCATCACATTCTACCGTGGTGACTTTCACGGGATGCCTAACTTAGGACATTCACCAGACACACACCAAGTAGTTTCAGTACGCAAGTAGTTACGCATTAGATTGTAGCCAATGATAGTGGCATTTTGCACTCAAATTTTCGATCAAGTTGAAACGTCTTACTCCTGTCGATTGCTTGTTACCTGTCTTGTCTATGCAAATTGCCGTGACTTACGGCAACTTGGATACAAATATCTATATCTAGCGGATAGAATTCATCATCCTCCAACATATGGTAATGAACCCATGAAGTGTCCGTTTTGCGGCGTAATAGACCGTGACCAGGTTTTGGATTCAAGACCAGTCCGGGATGGTATGGCAATCAAGCGGCGCCGGCTTTGCCATGGCTGCGAAGGGCGCTTCACTACGTTTGAAGAAATCGAGGACTTGAGGCTCTCTGTCATCAAACGGGATGGCACCCGCGAACCATTTGACCGCGACAAGCTTACCCGCGCTCTTGAAACCGCGTGTAATAAGCGCGTTGTCGCGATGTCGGCGATTTCCGACCTGATTGACCACGTTGAGCGTGATCTCATGGCACGCGGCGACAGGGAAGTGCAAAGCAACTTGATCGGCGAGGCCATCATGCTGGCACTCAGTAAGCTCGATGCCGTTGCGTTCATCCGCTTCGCCAGCGTTTACCACCAGTTTGAAGATGCCGACCAGTTCAAAGCGATGGTCGAACAGCTGAAGGTCGCCGCAAGCTGAACACGATGCTGCAGACTGCCAATGTCGGCTGGGTTAGCCAGCTGACAGAGGCGGGCATCACAAGCCACGATGCCAGCGTTGAAGTGCGGCAGATAATTCTTGAAACCCTCGGACTGACGCCGACGCAGCTCCTCCTCCACAGTGGAAATCTGTCCGCAGCGGAAACACGACGTATCGAAACGCGTGTCAACCGGCGGGCAACCCGGGAGCCGCTCGCGTACATTCTGGGAGAGCGCTGGTTTTACGGGATGCGGTTTCTGGTCACACCCGATGTCCTCATCCCACGTCCAGAAACCGAGCTCCTCGCCGA
>JBEEMN010000250.1:0-3876 GCA_041192625.1 Armatimonadota bacterium | reverse complement strand
CCGTATCCGTGAAGGCTGGACGCCATCAAGTGCCGTCGTGTCCGAACTCGACTTCAAGATCAAGTCCATCGAGGGCGAAGTCCGCAAGCGTCAGGCATCTGATCCAACCAACTCACGTAACATCCTCGACACAACCCTTACGGACAACCCTGAGTACAACCAGTTGCAGCAGCTGATCGTCGAAGCCAATATCTCTGGATCGGTCAGTATGAGAGTGAGATTGCAAAGCTTCCTGCTGATGAGCGTATCCTGACGGAAAAGACCCGTGACTACAAGCTGTTGCAGGGCCAGTTCGAAGACCTCTCTGAGCGTCGTCAACAGGCACAGATCAAGAAGGATCTTGGCGAAGTTACAGCCGCATCCCAGTTCAACACTATGAACCTGGTTTCCGCCGAGTCCACCGCCAACCTTAAGAAGAAAATCCTGACGATTGCAGCAGCCCTTGCCCTTGGACTCTTCCTCGGCCTGGTCCTGGTGGTAATCCGGGAGTGGATGGACCCGTCCATCCGGTACGAAGCGGATGTCGAGCGTCTCCTTGGAGTCCCGGTTCTCGTCAGCCTGCCTGAATCCCAGCAGCTGCGCTTCCAGGTAAGCAAGGTAGCAAGCATGGCCATCTCATCCAAGACGGAAGGTAAATAATATGGACCGCATCGATAACGACGCAAGTCTCCGCGGAGGAGCATCCATCGAGTTGGTCACTGTCAGCAACCCTGACAGTGACTCCAACAAACAGCTGCTGAACCACGAAGATGAATCTCCTCTCATCCGGCCACAGCTGCGCTTCGAGCGTACCAATGACCGCTTTGTGCACCTGCACACGGCTGTCGAATACCTCGCAACGCCGGCTGCAATCCGAACCCATGAGCTGATGGACCGCTCCCTCTTTGATGGCCAACAGAGCGTCATCATGGGAGTCACATCCGCCGTTGCGGGTGAAGGCAAGTCCACCATTGCGCTTCACCTCGCAATGAGCATCGCCAAGAACAGCTTCAAAAAGGTCTGTCTTATTGACCTCAGTCTCTCCCGCAGCACCTTGGCTGATCGCCTGGGTTGTGCTGGGACGACGGGTATTGTCGATGTCCTCGATGGCGAAAGCAACACGGTTACGACGATCCAGTCTGAGGAGTGCAAGGGCTTTTACTTCATCCCAGCAGGTAAGGATTCCGACAACCCAAACCGCATCGCACGCTCGCCATACATCACCGAAGTCTTTGCCGCATGCCGCGAGCTCTACGATGTGATTGTAGTTGAGCTGCCATCCGTCGCCAGCGGAAACGTTTTGCCGATCAAGCCGTACATCGATGCCATCATGATGGTCGTCTGGTCCGGTGTCACACCGCGTGAGGTCGTGCATTCATCCCTTGAAAAGCTTGGCCGTGACAAGGTTATGGGCGTTGTGATGAACCGTTCGAAGGACCATGTCCCAACCGGCGTCCGTAGCATGTTCCGTGTCTGATCTCCTGAGTTGAATTGACATCCATGAGTACCA
The DNA here is from genome assembly GCA_041192625.1 of Armatimonadota bacterium. Lineage (GTDB taxonomy): Bacteria > Armatimonadota > Armatimonadia > Armatimonadales > Armatimonadaceae > CAIRTT01. The sequence goes on along the minus strand of JBEEMN010000250.1, from coordinate 2,387 downwards.
TCGCTGGAATTATCACCCTCCTGATCGCCGTTCCGATCTGCGTTGGGAGCGGCTATCTCCTGTTCATTCTGATCAGTGCGGCCACCGCTCCAAAGCGTAAACGGACATCCACTTCAAGGCTTTCCCCGCTGAGCGCAACCATTGTGATTCCGGCGCACAACGAAGAGGATGTCATCGCGGCAACACTGCAGTCCCTCGCGGCTGTTGAGCCTCGTCTGCCGATTGTTGTGATTGCGGACAACTGCACTGACAGCACGGCGCAGCTGGCGCGTGATGCTGGGGCGTTTGTGATCGAACGTCAGAACAAAGCGGAGCGTGGCAAGGGTTTTGCGCTTGCATTTGCATTCGACATTTTGATGAACGGTGCCGCCAATACATCTGAAGTTCGGGGCGCCGGTGCGGATGCGTATATCGTTGTGGATGCCGACACGCAGGTGCAGCCTGACTTTGCGTTGCGCCTCCTTGCTGAGCTCCCGGATGATCCATCGGTCCCGGCGGCTGTCCAGGGACGCTACGGTGTGCTGAATGGTGGGGATGGCTGGCGCGCAGCCTTGATGTCAGCTGCATTTGATCTTGTAAACCATATCCGCCTCCTCGCCATTGATAATGCGGGTGGGTGTCTTGGGCTTAAGGGCAACGGGATGGCGTTTACCCGAGGGTGCCTCGCCCAGTACCCGATGTCTGGCAGGTCGGTGACAGAGGATTTGGACTACGCGATGGACTTGATGCAGCATGGCGGCATCCGGGTTCAATATGCCCCGCATGCGTTCATCTGTGCTCAGATGCCAGTGACTGACGACCAGGCGCGTAGCCAGCGCCAGCGCTGGGAGGGTGGGCGTTACCGTGTCGTCCGCTCACGTGCCCCGCAGCTGCTCAAGGCATTGATCTCAACACGTGATCTTCGCTTCCTTGGAGCGATGTTTGAGCTGCTCCAGCCGCCGCTTGCCGAGCAGGTCTCTGGATGCATCGGGCTGACCAGCCTCGCGATTCTCTGTGAACTCCTTGACAGTCCATTTGCAGGAATTGCGATGGTGGCTTCCAGGTTCAGTGTGGTTTGTGTCCTCATGTATGTCTTTTTTGGCCTCGGATTGGCTGGAGCCAAAAAAGAGACCTTCAAAGCGCTTGCCTTTGCGCCGATATACATCGTGTGGAAGCTTGTCCTCTACGCCATCGGACTGTTTTCTGGGCGTCGATCGGGTAAGGCAGACACCGGTGGGGCGGATGCGGAGTGGGTGAGAACCAGCCGTATCAAGATTCCTATCGCGGATGAGAGAACAAACCCATGAATTTGTGCATTTCCATTCTTTACGGCGTCTCTGCGATTGGCCTCTTGACGAAGCGAATCAGCAAGGGAACCCTTTGGGCCATTTTCCTGTGGATTCTCGCATGTGTCGTCTTCACGTATATCAAGAATTAGGCAGCTCGCAGGACGCAACCCTATGGCCGTACAACAACCTACATCGGACCCGCAGAAGCCAGCCTTCGCAGCGATTCCATCACCTCTCCTCGAGCTGCTCCCGGATGCCGGAGCCTTTGCAAACAATGTAAGGCGCTCAAAGTTCATCGGGGTCATTTGGGCACTGGTGCTCTCCCTGGTCTGCGGTGGACTCTTTGTCCTGCTTGACCTCGACAGTGCCGCGCTCCCGATGGTGTTCATCGCAATCTTCGTTGTTCCGTTTCTACTCTGGCGCTACCGAAAACTGTCGCTGTACATCATCTTTCCAGCAGCCATCCTCTTCGAAGTCTTGCCAAGTGATATCTCAGAAGGCTTTTTTGATCAGGTCCCCTTCTTCTGGAATGTGAACACTATCTTCCAGCGTCGAGGGATGAGCTTTGAAGCGCTGCCAATCAACCTGTTCGAGCTGATCTTCTTTATCGCAGGCTTTGGCAACATGGTTCGCAATGTCTATATGCGCACCGTCAAGATTCAGTTCGGTACGATCATCTGGCCATTTGTAATCTATACCGTGATGGTTCTCCTGAACACCGTTCGGGCATTCGGAGAAGGTCAAGATCACACAATTGTTTTGCAGGAGATCCGCTCACAGATTTACCTGTTGGCGATGTACCTCTTTGCCTTCAATATCGCGGATCCAAACAAGGACATTCGCCGCTTTGCCTGGTTCTTCACGGCATGTGCTGGAATCAAGGGACTTGTTTACTGCTACCGTCGCTATGTACTGATCGCTGGCTTGCCACTGCCTGACCAGGGAGTTGGATCGCATGAGGAAGCCTTCTTCTTCTGCTGTTTTGTCGGCTTGCTCTTAGCTGCTTGGCTTGTCAAGATGCGCGGTTCCCTGATGGTCTGGCTGTGGCTGCTCTATCCTGCCGTCGTGCTTGGAAACCTCGCGACAAACCGCCGCGCAGGAACAGCTGCACTCGTGATT
>JBEEMN010000249.1:0-3711 GCA_041192625.1 Armatimonadota bacterium | reverse complement strand
TCCATAGCTCACCGAGATTGGCGCGTGGCGTGACAGCTCGCCGCCTTATGGGAACCGCAACGCAGCGGATGGCAAGTAGCATGGCGGTTTCTATACGCAGCAGCAGTGCCGTGATGTAGTTGATTATGCATCAAAGCGCCAGCCCTGATCTTCGGTCAGGTGCCAGTGAAAGACATTCAACTTGTGAAACGCCATCCAGTCGAGGAGCTTCTTGATGTCCTCCACTGGCAGGAACCAGCGTCCGACATCCAGCTGAATGCCGCGCCAACCGAAGGTAGGCTCATCATCGATGCGCACGCTTGAAACCGCAGCGCCATCCGGCATCGCCCAGCGCGCATCCCCTGCAGGAGGAGCCAGCTGAATCAAAGATTGCGTGGCGTAGAAGACACCCGCCGCATCCTTGCCGGTGATCAGGACGCCATCCGGCCCCACCGTCATGCGGTAACCGCCATCCTTCAATGGCAAATTGGGGTCAATTTTCAATGAAATGCTGTTTGCGGAAAGCGAGCCATTTCCGCTGGTTGTCTTCGGGGTAACACCGAGGCGTGTCTTCAGTAATCCACCGAGGAGCTGTGCTTCGCTCTTGGATGCCTTATCGTGGCGGATGACAACTGACTTACCGATACGAAAGGCGCCTGTGCTGGCTTCTGCTTTCATCGGGGCAGGAATCACGGGTACAGACTGAGCCAGCGCGGCACCGCCGGGAATGACCAGGCTGCAAAGTGCGAATAAGACTCCACGGGAAAAACTGTTCATGCATCAATCACCTTTGAATAAATGTCCGCTGCGGCACTGCAACAACTACCGGCTATTCTATCTGGCAAACCACCGTGCTTCATAAATCACGGCTTGGGATGCAGCTGTAGATTACGAAACGGCGCGAGGCTGTCCAGCGCACGCTTAACTAGGACAGAGTCATCCGCGCGTGTCGCCGCCGGCACAAGTGCATTGATCGAACGCAGAAAGTCAGACAGCTGCTGACTTGCCCCAACTGCGTTGAATACAGGCCTCCCTGCTTGGATGTCATCCAACATCAGGTAGACAACCATCCGCAGCACATTTCGCAGCCACGATTGGTAAAGCAGTCGCTGATGTCTATCACGAGGCGCATTTTTTATGATCTGATCACTGTTCACAAAGGCCGTGAAGTCTGGCTGGAGTGCCATTTCTCGACGAACGCCAGCCCGCGAGAGCACAAGATAGCTGGCGGCATAAGCCGTCGTCCAAGGAGCCTTCCCCGTGTCCGCTAGCGCTTGAAGAAAGTACTGGCCATTGCGTGCTTTAATATCAAGAGACATCGATTCAAGTGTCGGATCCGTGGCAAAACAAACCCAGAACCAGCCCGCAGCACTCCCGGCTGTCTGGATATAATCTCCGCTCTTCAGGCCTGTCGCTAGACATTCCTCTGGCGAAATGCCAAGCTCATCCGTGCGTCTGCCGTGCATGATACGCAGCTGATTTCCGACTGCCCAGACTGGGTTTTCGGGCATCCTTGATGTCGGAACAAAGCCCTTCCAAGGCTTTCCGAACTGTAGCAGCGCAGCGCGTTTATAGAACGCAAGTGTGGCAAGCGGTGTCTGAGGACGGTCCGTGATCGCATAAACCATTTGGAGCGCTAAAAGTTGTCGTTTGGGATCATCACTCGTGGCATTTCCGGCAATTTCAGTCGCTTTGGATGCATAGATTGATGTTTGTTCACGGCTTAAGGGAACATCTGGGATCCAGTCACCAATCAGCAGCCCTTTGTCCGACCTCCGCGGCTCGCGTGACAAAGGATCGATCGTAATTCCAGGTTTCAGGCTGGATGGGGTCACCATCAGCAGCTGTTTCGCAGCATCCAAGGCGTCGGCATGGGATTGAATCACACCGGAGCTTAGGTGCGATGTTCCGGTTCGCAGGCGGCTTCCAAATGCAGAATCCTTGTCGATGCCTGTGGTGCTCGTCGAAGAAACATGAACAGGGAAGAGCCATGACTCTTTCGCATGCGAGGATGGGACATTCCCCAGTGTTTCGGCGACGGATTCGGCATCGGATACGCTCATGTGCCTTGCGGCGCGGCGGGAGAAGTCGCTGATTGAAAAGCCGGATGAAAACAGCTCGGTCCCGAGTGGGCTATGACATGAGATACACGCTGTGCCATCCGGGCGTAGCTGCGTGATAGCCGATTGTGCGGCGGTGTGGATGTTGGGGCGGGTTACGGCGGGGGGCTGCCCCGATGCGCCAAGAACCGGGACGAGCAACAACGCAAAGGCAACCCGCTTAGTTACTGCCAAGGACGTAGACCGTCGCGTTATTGATCGCGTAGCCTTTTCCATCCGGGCCGATGACCGTACTCGTATACGCCTCACCAATTCCCGCAGTCAGTGTAATCTGCTCGGACAAGGTATTCGTTACAAAATCCCAGCGGAATGCCTTACCATCTTCGCAGTTGACGAGTGCGCACTTACCTGCAACATCGATTGCAGCCGTATTGATACACCATTCACGTACTTTGCCGTTTAGACCATCGCCATCAGGTGTGATACCGAGCACAGTCAACACTTCCTTAAGCACAGTAACGCCGGTTTCTGGATCGATTTTCGTGGATGCCGGATCCAAAATGGCGAGCATATTACGACCATCTCCACCAATGCCATAGTAGTTGTTGTACTTAGTCAGCACCAGATATGGGCTTGGGCCCTTGTAGCTTGGAACAGCAGACTTTGGCACAAGCGAACATGTATCATCCCAGCCAAATGCCCCCGGACGACCGATCTGCGTTAGCCCCATGCTAAAGCGCAGCATCCAGCCACGGTAGTGATTCGACCCCGCAGGATTTTCCAGAATGCCGTACCAAACAGTGCCATCGGATGCCACCATCGGGGATGCAGTTCCCTCATCCGCAACCCACGCATTGTTCCCCGTGTTCGGGTCTGTCAGGCGGGTGGCGGCGATTGGTGCGAGCGATGCTGTGGACACGGCCACGATGTACGGCGTTGCACCATTTGTTGAGAAGTAAAGCGACTTGCCATCAAGGCTGACCGCCGGGGCACAGTTGGTTGTCACTTTGCCGTCCGATAGACCACCGGTTAGCCCGGCCATCGACTTATAGCGATACACCGCACCGGAGCTTAGTCCACTCCCGGTTGGTGTGATCTTTGCGAGACCACTCACCAAACCAAGGGGATTCGATCCTAAAACCTGATACCCAAAGTAAATATTGCCGCTGTTATCAACGGTAATCGGCGTATTGATCTTAACGTTGTTGTTATACGCCGTTGGGTTTGCCCGATAGGCTGCATCCCCAAAGAATGTCAAAACACGCGTACGGCTTGTTGGAGAATCGACATCATCCCGGATTATGACGCGTCCACCAGATGAAGCCATCACCATTGAAGTCTTGTTTCTGTTGCCCGGTTGTGGGAAAAGTGCGGCGCCAATCACGGGTCCCCAGCCACTTGGTGGCGCAGACCAATCGGTTGGCGTGGTCCACAAAAGTGCTCCATCTGTGTGACGGCGACCTTCTGCAACAAAGCTTCCTCCAGCGGCTGTTTTTACTGGAATCACGACGGTACCCGAACGGGAAATCATCGGGCCTGTGTAGTGAACCAACAGGTTGCTCCCCGAATACTGCGGCGCTTTGTCAATCGGCGTCTGCCACACAATCCTCTGCAACGGCTGCAGGCTGACCTTGGAAATGGCGGTGTGCTGCGGGTTTCCTCCGTACTGATG
>JBEEMN010000248.1:0-3713 GCA_041192625.1 Armatimonadota bacterium | reverse complement strand
AAGCAGCCTGAGCAGCTTCCATCCGATGCGACCAAGCCCGAGACATGGAAAGTCGCCGCGGCTAAGTCACCAGCTGCGCTACCGGCGACCGCCAAGGAAGGCTCTAAGTAACCTCGATGCAGATTACGCGTAACGCACAGGATACCTACCTGATACTGGTGCTCGATGGACGTCTCGATGGCAGCTCGGCTGACACGCTTGCCGATGCGATCGAAGCCGCTATTCAGGATGGTAACCATCAAATTCGCCTTGACTGCGATGCGGTTGAGTTCATCAGCTCCGTTGGAATCCGCACGCTCCTCCGCTTTTACAAACAACTCAAGGGCGTAGGAGGCCAGCTCGCACTGAGTGCCGTCTCAAGCGGCGTCAATGAAGTCATCAAGCTCGCCGGACTGGCAGATTTTCTTCTCGATAACGCCCGCGATAACATCGACCGCATCAATGCCGCACTCCGCTCCAACGCTCCACGTCAGCTCGGAAACTTTGAGTTCAATGTGCATGCAACCAGTGACATCCCGGTCGTGATGCACGCTGTGGGTGATCCGCAGAAGCTGGGGAGCGTCCAGGATGAGCTTCGCCCAGTGATGTTGCCCCGTCACACACACGCCGTTGGCCTTGGCTGTCTGACCGATCCGACATCCGATGATGCATCCCGGCTCGGAGAAGTCATCGCAACCGATGGCATCGCAATCGCCTGGCACACCGATGGCGATGTTCGTCCGGATGATGTGGTCCTGACCGGCGCGATGGTACCAACGGTTACCTTTCACTCTGGGCTGATTGTCAATGGGGAATATGGCACGATGGCAACCATCGAACCTCTGCCAGATGCCCCACACGCGACGGCACTTTCAGACATTGTTGTCAACCTGATGGACCTCACGGAATCCGATGCGGTTGCTTTCACAATGCTAGTCGAAATCAATGGCGTTGTTGGTGCGGCTATACGCCGCTCGCCTGCTGTTCTGACCGCAGAGCCATTTGCGTTTCCGGCCGTCCGCGACAACGTGATGTTCACCACAGAGCGTTCGGTATCACGAGAGGTGGCGTTGATCTCCGGCGTTGCCAGCCGACGTTGCTGCGGACCGATTAATGTCTACATGCGGCCTCTAAGCCAGGAAAATACGATGGGTCATATCCACGCTGCCGTCTTTCCATACCGGCCGGTGCCAAAGGGAATGCTCGCAATCCACTCAACAGTCAACGAATTTCTTCAGGCTGAAAGGCCAATCGGTGTGTTCCACTGCATCGTGGATGACCGTGAATTCGATGGCATCGGAGAAACCGAAGTCATCCGCGGGGCCATCTGGGTATCCCCAGTGTCCGTGGATGAGTCGACTGTCGGAGGTGCACGAAGATGAGCCTCTTCCTAGGAGCCCTGACCATTGGGCTGATTCTCTCGCTCCTTGCGCTGGGCGTTTATATGTCCTTCCGCGTCTTTAAGTTTCCCGACATCACAGCGGAAGGCTCAGTCACCTTTGGCGCCGCCGTATCCGCTGTGCTGCTCGTACAGGGAATGGATCCGGGCATTTCCTTACTCGCCGCATTCGCCGCAGGAGCTGTCGCAGGAGCCGTCACGGGCATCCTCCATACAAAGTGCAAAATCAATGAGCTCCTTGCCGGAATTCTGGTGATGACCGCTCTGTACTCGGTAAACCTCCACGTGATGGGGAAGAGTAACATCCCCCTCGTGGATGCCAAGTCGACCAGCACTGTGGCGGAGAAAATCGGCGCTAGGATTTTTGGACAGACCACCGACCTCAACTGGTTTGGCTGGGAAGTCAGTATTCGTGATGCCGGGATGTTGATCTCGATGTTCGCGGTCGTCGCAGCGGCGGCTGTCATCCTCCTGATGTTCTTCCAGACAAACCTCGGAACGGCTATCCGGGCAACGGGTGACAATCCGCAGATGATTCGTGCCTTGGGCGTTGATGTCGACATCATGATGATCCTCGGCCTTGCGATTTCCAATGGACTGATCGCGCTTGCAGGAGCCTTGCTTGCGCAATACCAAGGCTTTGCGGATGTCCAAATGGGCATCGGGATGATGGTCTGGGGACTGGCATCGGTGATCATTGGAGAAGCGCTTGTTGGCTCCAACAAGCAGGGGCTTGTGGTAACCGGCACCGTGATCGGGAGCGTTCTATTCCGCCTCCTGGTTGCCATCGCGCTCCGCTGGGGCTTGAATCCAAACGACCTCAAGCTCATCACGGCGCTCTTTGTCTTTGCGGCTCTCGTTGGCCCAACCATCGGGCGTAGCTTTATGAACAAGCGTGGCAATCAACCATCGGGAAGGACTGTCTGACATGCTCGAAATCACGAACATCTCCAAAACCTTCCACCCTGGCAGCGTCAATGAAGTCTTCGCACTGCAAAATGTGTCTGTCACGCTCAACGATGGCGACTTTCTCATCATCATCGGAACCAATGGCTCAGGTAAATCCACGTTGTTGAATGCCGTTGCTGGCTCGTTCATTACGGACAGTGGGAAGATCAGCCTGAGCGGGCATGACATCACCAAATGGCCGGAGCATAAACGGGCATCCCTGATCGGACGCGTCTTCCAGAATCCATTTAGCGGAACAGCTCCAACGATGACTATCGCTGAGAACCTTTCGCTTGCAGCAAAGCGTGGAAAGCCACGCGGGTTCAATTGGGCGCTCGATAAGCAGCTCCAGAGCGAGCTGAGGGACCGTATCCGGACCCTGAACATGGGACTTGAAGACCGACTGGGAAATGCCATCGGCAGTCTGTCCGGTGGGCAGCGGCAGGCTCTCACCCTCCTGATGGCGAGCTGGCTAAAGCCCGATCTTCTGCTGCTGGATGAACACACAGCGGCGCTTGACCCAAAGAGCGCAGATCAGGTCATCCGGCTCACAAAGGAAATCATCGAGCGGGACCGGCTCACAACGCTAATGGTCACACACTCGATGCAGCAGGCAGTGCACCTTGGAAATCGCATCATCATGATGCACAAGGGCCAGATAATCCACGATTACAAGGGTTCAACTAGGCAGGGAGTGCGGTCAGAAGATCTCCTCCACCGCTTTGAGGAAGTCCGCCGGCGTGAGCAAGTGGATGTTCGTGTCGCAGAGCTTTTACAGAGGATGTATGTCTAAAAACCAGGAGGTGCTGGCAGTCACCTCTGTACGCCGTAATGTTGCATTATGGTTTCTTGCTGTCAGCACCCTCCTGCTCCTCGCGGGAATCCTCGGTTTTCAACGCCTTCGCGGCGAAATGGTCCGGATCGCAGCCGGTTCTGAAGAGGCTGCCGTCGAGTCTGTTGTCGAGCAGCTGACGACTGCGGATGCCATTTACCGCCAGCTGACCACTGCCAGTCGAAAAGTTCTTGAGGCGGAAGCAACACGCTACGGCGCGGCATCGATCCGTGGGAATGCCGTCATCTCCGAAAAAACCGTTCCAAACCTCACCTTTGGCACGCGCAGCGCGGTCGCTGATTATGTTGTGGTGGATGGCATCAAGTCCCGGATGGGAGGAACCGCAACCCTCTTCGTCCGCTCCGGGGATGACTATGTCCGTGTTGCGACCAATGTCATCAAGGCGGATGGCAGCCGAGCCATCGGAACGGTGCTTGACCCAAAAGGGCCTGCCTACGCCGCAATCTCCCGGGGTGAAACGTTCACCGGCGTGGTCGACATTTTGGGTGTTCCCTACTTCACGAGCTATGCACCAATCCGCTCGCCTGACAAACA
>JBEEMN010000247.1:0-6895 GCA_041192625.1 Armatimonadota bacterium | reverse complement strand
ACAAAGCTGCTTCAAAACCAGTGACTGCAACCTGGATGCCTTGAAGATGTTATGCAATGTCACGACGACTGGGAGCCCGGTCAGCATCCCGGCAAGCGCAAGCGCCGGCAAGACTGTAATCCCATGCCCGTGGATGACATCGGTTTTAGATGCCCTCACCAAGCGCACGATGCGCACTGCCGTCAGCAGACTTTGCCGGATAGCAAATGCGTTATTGGGGAGCACATGACATGTGCCAGACCAACGCGATGCGACGCGAGCACAGGTTTCAGCACTTGCAACAACCTCAGCGTGAGAATCATTATTTATCAATAATGCACAAAGACTACTTACAATGCCGCCGGCACTTGGCCTGACGACATGTAGTACCCGTGGATTCACTCGGGACGTGCTGCCAGCCACGCGATGACATCGGTGAGCGTCTCCTGCGTAATCGTGTGCCCAATTTCATATTCGCCGTACGTTACATTTTCAGGACTTTGCTTCAAACACCAGTCACGGAGCGCACGTCCTTCGCTGATTGGTACAACACTGTCCTCGATGCCGTGGTGTATGAGCGTTCGTGGAAGCGCTACATCTGCCGGGATTTCATCGAGCATCAACGAAACGCGAAGACCACTCAGCAGGACGATTTCACTGGCAAGTCCCGGATGCGTCATCGCAGTCACAAGGGCCATCGCCGCACCTTGGCTGAATCCGATGATGGTAACTCGGTCACGATCCACGCCAAGAGCCGTAAGGACATCCACCAGCTGACGGGCAATCCTGTCACGTGAATGCGGTGCAACGGTCTGATCAACCTGAATTCGAGCGCCATCCCAGCTCAGTGGGTACCAGCACCAGCCATCCCCGTAGCTGATTGGCGCGCGCAGCGCAATATGCCTCGCCGATGGATCGATGTAGTGTGCTAAACCGAGCAGATCATCCTCATTGGCACCCGCTCCATGAAGATAGACATAGGTGCGATGCGTGGGATTTGCTCCTGCATCTGGCTCCACAACTTTGACAACCAACCCCGGAATCGCAACATCTGACATCCAAGGGAGGCCTAATTCGGCAATTTGCATGCTGAAAGTTTACTCCCTCCGTTTGATACGCGCATTGGTGGTGACATTTACAGGATGGATGTGCTTGCGGTGTAATGCAGGTATGCCATCCGTTCTTTCCGTGCTGATTGCAGCGACTGCTGTAAATTTTGGTGCTGTGGTTCAACCGCCAGCATCACTGCGTCCAAAGGCACAGGCCAGTGCAACATCGCTGACCACCATTCGCCTTGCAATTGATGCAACCAAGCAGCGTGACTTCAAGCGTGCAGAGCGTCTCTATTTGAGCGTGCTGGCAAAGGAACCTAAAAATGTTGCCGCACAGGCCAATTTAGGATTGGTTTATGTCCAGCTTGGGCGTATCCCGGATGCCATCAATGCACTAAGGAAAGCATCAGTGCTTGAACCGGACCAACCGGAGTTCTCTGGGCAGGCGGCTTTGATTGCGCTGAAGGCGAATCGATTCGCCGATGCCATCCAGGATGCAAAGGCAGCTCTCCGCATTGCTCCAAACCACCGGCCCGCTTTACTTGCACTTGGTGCCGCGCTCCTTGCGCAGCGAAAACCAATGGATGCCATCCCACCTCTAAAATTGCTATATGAGACGGGCCGCGGGACAGATACAGAGTCCGCCATCCGCTATGCAATTGCACTTTCATCCACCGGCCAGCTCCAGCAAGCGCTCACCGTTGTCCGTACGCAGGTTGGAAAATCGCCTAAGGTCGCATCGCTGCAGGTGATGCGTGGCGATATCTCCGGTCAGCTTGGCTTTGACAAAAAGGACAAAGACCTTCTGACTGAGGCGCGAAATGCGTATCTGGCGGCCTATAAGCTCAGCCCAGCGATGACGCGAGCGGGCGTGAATGCCGGTTTGTCTGCGGAAATGGCTGGGGCTCCTCTGGATGCCAAGGCTTTGTATCAACAGGTTTTGAAGAAAGCGCCGAACATCGCGGCCGCAAGACATGGACTTGGGCGATGTCTGCTCCAAGACCCAACCTTGAGCGAGATCGAACGGATTCGTCAGGCACGCATCGAGCTGGAAAAAGCAGTCGCCCTTGAGCCAAAGCAGCCTGAGTATCTGACAACCCTTGCGTACAGCTATCTTTATCCAGCTGCGCCCGAATTCACAAAAGCGGCACAGACATTTAAAGCAGCGCTGTCCCTTCGGCCGGATGATGTCCGGGCGCGGATGGGATTTATCGATGCATTGTGGCGCAGCGACCAACGCGATGCAGCGGTCGTCCAACAGGTTAGCCTCGTCAAGTCCATTCCTAGTGACTGGGATGCAGCGCACCGTTTAGCGGCGATGTACCAGACGCTTGGCAAGCGCCAGGCGTATCTTGACCAGCTGGGATCGATGGAAACGGCTTTCCCTAAAGATGTTCGGGCTGCCAAGGAACTCGGTATCGCCCTTGAACAGGATGGCCAGTTTGACAAGGCCGTGAATGTTCTTGGAAGTGCCATGAAGCGTGTTCCTGCAGATGCGGATATGCATGTGACGCTCGGCCTTGTGCTTGAGAAGCAGGGAAAGCAAAACGATGCCAAGGCGCAATATGTCGCAGCCATCGGGCTGGACCCTAAGCTTGTGGCGGCAAATCAGGCGCTCTTGTCTCTTCTTGACCGTGATCCTGCCCCGGATGCCGGGCTGGCTCAGCGACGAAAATGGCTGGTGGCTGATCCGACATCCAACGATGCACGCTGGTCGCTCATCCAGCAGCTGATTCGCCTCAAAAACGATGATGAGGCTCTCACTGAAATCGCGAAACTGACATTGCGTGCGGGTGATTCGATGCGCAGTACGTATCGCTTTGCGGCGGCGGGTCTTTATGAGCAGCGGGACCGCTGGCCGGATGCCGTTAAGGACCTTCAGTCGATTTGGAGCACGGAGCCATCGGATAGCCTAGCGCAGCGCCTGGCGTATGCGCTCGAACGCAATGGCCAAGCTCAAGATGCCGAGCGTCTGCTCAAAACACAGCTTACGAAAGCTAAGGAAAAGGGCCTGTTGACGCTTGCGATCGCGGGGCTTTATGAGCGGACAAAGCGGTTTGGAGAAGCAGCCACGATTTATGAGGACATTATTACGGCAGACCCTGGCATCAAGGTCGCCTTTGATGGCCTTGCGCGGACCCGAAAGGCTGCCGGCGAGCCTACTAAGTTGGTCGAGTTCATCCGGACACTGATTCTTGGTCCATCCACTGCTCCTCCCCCAGCGCTGGTCCTCTCAACCGAGCGCGCATTGTTTGAGCAAAGCCTAAGTGCCGAGTGGACAGCATTGATTACCGCTGCAGCGGAGAAGTTTAAGCTGGATACTGGCATCCAAAAGACGTATGCGAGAAACCTGACGCGCCCCGGGGCAACGCCAGAACAAAAGCGGCTGGCAGTTACTGTGCTGACTGCGGCATCCACGACAGGGCCACAGGATGACGACGTTTGGTTTCAACTCGGACGTTTACAGCAGGAGTTAGGAGATAAGCCTGCTGCAGCACGCGCATCCAGTACAATCGCGGTTATGAAAACCACTGCCCTGAAAATGCTCCGGGTTACCGCAGCGCTCTCGTTGGTCCTCTCACTTTCCCTGATGGCGGGGCACAGTCAGGCACAGAACGCAGGTACCGGTCCGATCTTTGTGGATGGACAGGCGCAGGTTGTGCCGGCATTCAATACATCGGCGGACTGGGTACGCGAGCACCTCTGGGTTGAAACAGAGTTCGACTCAGACATGAATGGCAAGCTAGACCGGGTTCATGTGGATGTCACGCGCCAGAAGCAAACAGCGACAGATGGGCTCAAGGTGCCTGTCATTTACGAGTCGAGCCCCTACTTTGCGGGAACAGCCAGTGGTAATTCCATTTTGTGGGATGTCCGCCACGAGCTCGGTGCGGTTCCACCAGCGCGTGGTGGCCATCCACAGGTGAAATTTGAGCCTAATCGAACGATGATTTCGGCATCATTGGTAGGTACATGGGTTCCACGTGGCTTTGCGGTTGTGCACTCGGAAGCACCAGGGACTGGTTTGTCTGAGGGTAGCCCGACGGTTGGTGGGGCGCCTGAGCGTCTCGCGCCGAAGGCAGTGATTGACTGGTTGAATGGCCGGGCAAAAGGCTTTACAACCATCGATGGCACCACTGAAATCAAGGCCACCTGGTGTACAGGCAAGGTTGGGATGACGGGGACATCGTATAACGGCACGATCCCAGTTGCGGCTGCAACGACTGGCGTCAAGGGCCTCGAAGCGATTATCCCGGTAGCTCCGAACACAAGCTACTACCATTATTACCGCTCAAATGGGCTGGTTCGGCACCCAGGAGGGTGGCTGGGCGAGGACATCGACTCGCTTTATGATTTCATCCACAGTGGAAATCCAGCAAACCGTCCTCAGAACGACAAGCTGTACCGCGATGGTCTCTTTGCGAAGAATCAGGATCGCCTATCGGGTGATTACAACGCCTTCTGGGCGGAGCGTGATCTGCTGAAGTTTACGGGTGGTATCAAGTGCGCCGTCATGATGGCACATGCATTCAATGATTGGAATGTCGTTCCAGAGCATAGTGTGCGTATCAGCAATGCCATTAAGGGGAAGGTGCCACTGGTTCAGTACTTCCATCAAGGTGGCCACGGAGGCGATCCGCCGCTTGAGCTGATGAATAAGTGGTTTAGCCGGTTCCTTTATGGCGTTGAAAACGGCATCGAAACAGGTCCGAAATCATATGTGGTTCGTGAGCGGCCTGCGGGTGCTTCGCGTGGTAACGGGATGGCGCCGACAGCGTATGCAGATTATCCAAATCCAGATGCAGCTCAGGTCGTGCTTCATCCAACCAAGGGCGGCTCCGCGCTTGGCGGCCTTTCCTTTACCCCGGTAACCGGCCAGGCCGTAGAGAAGCTGATTGACGATGTTGCCATCGATGCCCCAACCTTGGCGAAAGCTCCTACATCGGCGAATCGCCTCCTCTACGCCACGCCGGAGCTGCTGGAACCAGTCCACATTTCGGGTACAGCGCGGGTAACGGTACGCCTCTCATCCAGTGCGGCCGCTGCCAACCTGTCGGTCTACCTTGTGCAGCTCCCCTTCGCGGATGGCCAGATTGGAACATCGAATTTGATCACCCGTGGTTGGGCAGACCCACAAAATGCGAAGTCTCTGGTGAGCAGTGGTGATTATCACGCGATGGAACGTGGTGTGCCGTTGAAGAAGGGGCAGTTTGTGAATGTCACATTTGACTTGCAGCCGGATGACCAGGTTATCCCGGCAGGCAAGCGGATTGCCCTGATGATTCTGTCCAGTGACAAGGAATTCACCCTCTGGCCCAAGGCTGGAACAGAGCTGAAATTTGACCTGTCGGGGACACGGATTTCAATCCCTGTCGTTGGTGGCCGAACGGCGTTTGCGAAGGCATCCGGGACAAAATAGTCACCAAGCCGTATTTCGCGGGTGAATCTCTGTAAGAGGGCATAATTGCTGGCTAACCCATTGCATCCGGTGATACCGAATGGATACGATGCACCATGGTGGCTCGCAATGGTGCCCTCGCCATCGGTCTTGCACTTTCAGTAGCAGCTTTTGCTGTTCGTGTGCCGGCCGCTGGTCAGGATGAACAAACAAAGACGTCGGTTCCTGTCACGATTGAGACCTTTGAACGGTCCGTACGACCTGTGCTTGCTGAGCACTGTACGGGGTGTCATGGGGTCTACGTCCAGGAGGCCAAGCTGCGACTGGATTCGCCCGCATTTATTCGAAAAGGCGGTCCACGTGGCTCGCTGATTAATGCCAAAGATCCCGCTAAGTCGATTCTGCTTGAGGCCATCAAATACGATGACCATAACCTGATGATGCCTCCAAAGGGGCGTATTCCACAGGCACAGATTGCTGCGATTGAGGCTTGGGTTCTCGGCGGCGCACCGATGCCAGCTGACAGCGCTGCCCCTGCTCCAAAAGCCGCACCCACCACAGACTTCTCAACCGTGATGAAACAGCGCCGTAAGCACTGGGCCTACATCCCCGTCAAGGCGACAGCTGTCCCCAAGGTGGCCAATCAAGCGTGGGTTCGCAACCCAATCGATGCATTTATTGCATCTGGACTGGCCGCACAGGGCCTGAAGCCAAGCCCTCAGGCCGATAAGCGAACACTGCTACGCCGTGTTACGTTCGACCTCACAGGCTTGCCCCCGACACCGGATGAGATAAAGGCATTTCTTGCCGACACCCGCCCCGATGCCTATTCTCGTGTCGTTGACCGTTTATTGGCATCCCCGACCTACGGCGAGCGCTGGGGCCGACACTGGCTGGATCTCGTACGCTACGGCGAATCGATGGGCCACGAGTTTGATTTTGATATGCCAAATGCGTGGAAGTACCGTGACTACGTCATCCGCGCCTTCAACGAAGATGTCCCTTACAACCGTTTCCTGACCGAGCATCTCGCTGGCGATACGCTTGCAAACCCACGCTTTGACAAAGTCACCGGCTGGAATGAAAGCATCACCGCAACAGGCTTCTTCTGGCTTGGTGAGGGCAAGCACTCTCCAACCGATGTCCGCCAAGAGCAGGCAGATCGCTTTGACAATCAGATTGATGTCATCGGTAAGGCGATGCTTGGCGTTTCCATCAACTGCGTTCGTTGCCACGACCACAAGTTCGATCCGATTCCAGCACGGGACTACTACGGCTTGTACGGGATGATTAAGAGCAGCCGTTACGAGCAAGTGGTTGTGAATGACCAGGCATTTGGTCCGGTTGCAAACGATGCTAAAAGCGTTACGGCTGCGATTGACCGCAAAGCATTGGGATCAGATTTGGCGACAGCGATTACCAACCTGACAGATGCCCAGCTGGCTGGCGCCGCAGCATCGGCACC
>JBEEMN010000246.1:0-3720 GCA_041192625.1 Armatimonadota bacterium | reverse complement strand
ATGAGGACTGTGCGGCCATCCGTCCAGCTGCGGTGTACCGGAAAGGCATCGATGAGGGCTGCCGAGGATGCATCACTGAGGCGAGTGAACAGCACCCGTGGCTGATGTGAGAGGAGTGTTTCTGCGATCCCGATGCACTGGGCTGGGGTCTTCCCTGCACCGTAGACGACTTCCGCAAACCCGGTGCGGGCTTTACGGCCGGTATCGAGGGTTGCATAGCTGAGCGACTCGGTTGCATAGGGCAGAGTCGAGAGCTGTTCAAGCGCAGATGTGACATCCGTGGAGCCATTTGACACGGCTTCTAGTAATGTCCGGATATCTTGCGAATCCATTTATGCCTCCCCATCGCGCGACAGTAGCGCGTTCATCGAGCCTGATTTATAGCCAAGGACATCGATGGTAACAAAGTCCCAACCAAGCGCCTTAATGGCATTTCCACAGTGCGCGTGATGCCCATTTGTAAAAAATGTTGGTAGCTCGTTTGCGCCAAGTTCGATCCGGGCGATGGCTCCGTGGTGGCGTACGCGGACATCGGTGTAGCCAAGATCCTTAATGATGTTCTCCGCTTCCTCGATACGTGCAAGCAGCTCGGGGGTAACGGGGATGCCGTATTGGACGCGGGATGCGAGACAGGCCATCGCGGGTTTTGACCACGCATCGATGCCTAATTTACGCGACAAAAAGCGAATCTCCCGTTTGTTCAGGCCTGCATTTTGGAGAGGCGCGAGGGCGCCGTGTTCGCGTGCGGCAACGGCACCTGGGCGGTGGTCTCCAATGTCATCCATGATGGCGCCAAAAGCAATATTAGGAATGCGTTGTGACTCTGCGAAGCGGCGGAGATGGATAAAGAGCTCATCCTTGCAGTGGTAACAACGGTTACCAGAGTTCTCGATATAGCCTGCACGAAGGTGTTCTTCGGTGTCAAGGACATCGACGGGAAAGCCGTGCTGCGCTGCCATCCGGACAGCATCCGTCCACTCGCGATGCGGGAGGCTTGGCGAAACGGCGATCGCGGCGCGCGCCCGGTCGCCGAGCTCCTGGTGTGCGATAACGCAGAGATACGTCGAATCAACGCCACCAGAATAACCCGTTACGAGTCCTCCAAGGGACCGAATTTCATGTCGGAGGAGCTGTTCGCGTTCGATAGCCGTGGCTTCATTTACACGCCAGTCGGCAAGGGTCAGAGGTGTGGTCACGATGCCCTTAAGATTACCGCATCCGTGTGAAGGGCTGGGATTATTGGTCGCATCGGATTGATGTCCTGGGCCTTTAGATTTTCAGCGTTCCCACCTATAGCCATTGAACGCTGTCTGCAAAAATTGCTGATTATTTTCACGTTTTGTGTCATCCGAGGCGCATTTTTTACGAAAGGTATAGGGAGCACATTCGCCAACCGGGGCCGGGGTGGGAATTGCAGCCCACAAGCTTACCGGAGGTGTACGAAAATGCTGGCAGTTGTTGAGAGTGCGACGTTGTTTGGAATCGATGCCCTTCCAATCAAAGTCGAAATAAATGTTGCGACAGGAATGCCTGTCTTTACCATCGTCGGGCTACCCGATGCGGCCGTGCAGGAAAGCCGCGAGCGTGTCCGAGCTGCGATTAGAAATTCTAACCTCCGGTTTCCATCCGATCGGGCGACCGTGGTAAATCTTGCGCCTGCGGACGTTCGTAAGGCTGGTCCTGCATTTGACCTCCCAATCGCGATGGCCGTTCTGGCAGCAACGGAGCAGGTGCCGATCAGTGGACTTATGGGATGCCTGTTGATTGGTGAGCTTGGTCTGGATGGCAGTGTCCGGGCAGTGCCGGGGTCGCTCTCGGTTGCGATGGCGGTGCGCAAGCGCGAAGACCTCAAGCTGATTGTGCCTTGGGAAAACTATGCCGAGGCTGCATTGGTGGATGGCATCAAGGTCATCCCGGTCAAGACGCTGCTGGATGCTGTGCAGGTGATTCGTGGAGATGCCTATGTCATCCCGCCACGTCCCGACCCTGAAGAGCTCCTCAGTCGTGCCCTGCTGTTACATGTGGACTACGCGGATGTCAAAGGAAACCTTGCGGCAAAGCGTGCCCTAGAAATTGCTGCGGCGGGTGGGCATAACCTCTTGATGGTGGGCCCGCCGGGCAGTGGGAAGACGATGCTGGCACGACGGATGCCTGGGATTCTGCCTCCGATGAGTGTGGAGGAGGCCCTCGATGTCACCCGTATCCACAGTATTTCAAGTATCACAGCGGGTGGAACGCGTCTGATGGTTCATCGGCCATTTCGATCTCCGCACCACACGGTGTCACACGCCGGTCTCACGGGCGGAGGGAGTATTCCACGCCCGGGGGAGGTTAGCCTTGCGCATCGGGGTGTGCTCTTTCTCGATGAGCTACCGGAGTTTCATAGGGATGTTTTGGAGGTGATGCGGCAGCCGCTCGAGGATGGTCAGGTAACGATTGCGCGGGCGGCTGCGACATTGACCTATCCAGCCAGGTGCTCATTGATCGCCGCGATGAATCCCTGTCCATGCGGCTATCACGGAGACCGTTTACGTCCGTGTACGTGTACACGTTCAACGGTGGAGGCCTACCTCCGAAGGCTATCCGGTCCTCTCCTTGATCGCATCGATATACACATGGAGGTCCCCCGCATTCCACATACAGACCTGATGAAATCCGTTCCCGGTGAGAGCAGCGCGGAGATCCGGCAGCGTGTCGTTGCGGCGAGAAATCGTCAGCACGCGAGATGTGTTTCCTTTGGCTGGGAGCCGAGGGCGAATTCACTTCTGATGCCGAAGGAGATGGGGAGCGCTTGTCCATTGACGCCTGGCTGCAAGGAGCTCCTCGGGAACGCGGTGCAACGGCTGAACCTCAGTGCCAGAGCGCATGATCGAATTCTCAAAGTCGCACGAACGATTGCTGATTTGGCATCCGAGGATGCGATTTCAGAGAGCCACATCGCGGAGGCTGTCCAGTACCGGTCTATGGACCGGAGGCTGTTTGGGTGACGCTGAAGCAGGGTTCTCACGTAAGACCAGTTCTCACATCGGAGGAGTCGATTTCTGAGAGCTACATTGCAGAGTACCGTTCTATGGACCAGAGGTTGTTTGGATGACTCTGAAGTAGGGTTCTCACGTAAGACCAGTTCTCGCATCGGAGGAGTCGATTTCTGAGAGCCACATTGCAGAGGCTGTCCAGTACCGATCGATGGACCGGAGGTTGTTTGGGTGACGCTCATCACAACTGGCTTTGCATGCTGAACACTTTGTCAGAGAACTCACACGTAAAGGTCAAGCTTGCAGCTCACATTGCTCAACCTTGAAGTTCGACATATTCCATTCGTTCACGATTGATTCACAATCCAGATGCATAATCTAATCATCGGGAGACGCAGCCATGTAGTGGCAGCAAAAACATCCCACTGTTGGTTTTGAGGAGAATTGCCATGAATAAGCAAATAATTGCTGGTGTCGCGCTTGGAGCGTTTGTCGCAACTGGTCTTGGAACCGTTTACACAGCAGCGAAGGCACAAACATCCAATGTTGCAGTCCAACAGGGTCAACCTGGTCAGCAAGGCGGACGACCTGGCTTTGGTGGTCAGGGTGGACCTGGCGGCGGTGGGTTCCCCGGCGGTCAGGGTGGACCCGGCGGCGGCTTCGGCGGTGGACAGGGCGGACCCGGCGGCGGCTTCGGCGGTGGACAGGGTGGCGGAATGATGCGCGGGATGATGGGTGGCGGAAT
>JBEEMN010000245.1:0-3774 GCA_041192625.1 Armatimonadota bacterium | reverse complement strand
AGGAGGGTATCCAGCATGTGTGCGATGACGGGTGTACCTGCGATGAGCGGGATGTAGTTGGTGATGCCGATAACGACATCCGGGCGGATGCTGCGGACAGCCTGTGGGATACGGTTACAGTCGGCGACAATCCGATTCGAGCCGACATCGATGATGCTCATATCCCGCAGCAATGTTGCGGCGGCATGCTGACTTGGATGTCGGTCGACGAGAACCGTGATGTCATGCGGATGGGCAATTTTCTGAAGACCATCGAGGACGGAGACGGTGTGCGATTTGTAGCCACCGTTCCCAGGGTGGGTCAGCGCACGGGCATCAAGGACGATGCGCACCGTTTGTTCCGATACCTTTCAGGAGCCATGCGACAAAGCGCGCAAGGGAGATGCACTGGGCCGGGATGGCCGCAAGCGGGCCGTGGGCTGTGCGGAGGTCCCGAAGCCGTGCGCGCAAAAGGTGTTTACGAAGCCAGAGTGGCGACCGTGCGGATGACGAGCTCCCACCGTGATGCGTAACGACCGCATCCGAAATGAGAACCGTGGTCAGGCCTGCCTGTTGGGCACGCCAGCACAAATCGGTATCCTCTCCGTAAAACATAATGTTTGGATTGTAGCCGTTTAATGCATCCCATGTAGCCGACTTTAGTGCAATACACGCACCACCAACCCAGCTAACTTTGTGTATGCCGCGTTCAGGATTGTTTACTTCGCTCCTGTCGAGACATCCCGACCATTCACTGGCGATGTCTGGGAAGCGTGCCCAGCTGTGCTGAAGTGTGCCATCCGTGTTCAGGAGGCGCGGCGCAGCGATTCCGATCGTAGTGTCAGCGATGGCATTTACAAGTCGCTCAACAGCCCCAGAGTGAAACTCTGTATCGGCATTACAGATGATGAGGTTTGTCCCTGACGCCTGTTTCACACCTAAATGCGCGGCGGCGGCATAGCCAGTTGCTTTGTTTGCAGAGATGACAGTTACACCAGGATCTGTGGTTGCTTCGATGGTGCCATCCGTGGAGCCGGTGTCAACGAGAATTCGCTCAGAGTTTGGGATAGGGATGAGGGATTCCAGACAGCGTAATGTTAGCGCACGGGTGTTATGGCTGATGATTACAATGGTGACATTTGGATGTTGTTTCGTCACCCTAGTTGCTCCTGTTTGTTAGGGTCTGAAATGCCAATGCCCGCTCCAGCCGCCAGCCAAAACACAATCGTCGCGCCAAAGTGCGCAAGGCCGCCATTGTGATACGTAGGAAACACATAGTCGCCAAGAAAGCTTGCCAGTACAATCGCTGTACATCCAGCCGCAATCCCTGTCACCGCTGGATCTATGCGTGAACGCAGCCACAAGCGGTGCAATATCGCAACCAACATCGCGAGCAGCGACACCAAACCCGCCCATCCCGTTTCAGACAGCGTCTGCGCAATCGTCCCGTGAGCACTCGAAAATTGTGTTGTATTCCAGACATCCCGGCGGCCGTAATACTGATTCACTGTCCGGTAGTTACCCGGACCAATGCCAAGTGGAAACTCCTCGGCATAGCGGAACGCAGCCAACAACATCCGCGTTCTGTCATTCTCAAACATCCCCGGAGCCCGATCACGAATCGACTGCGTCCCCCATTGCATCTGACCACCGGCATAAAAGTTAGGCCTGTAAATGCGGTCAACAACGCTATCGGCACGCACCACCACAAAAATGCCCGTGGCAGCAATCATCCACCAAAACAATGTCCGCTGCATCCGGTACAAAACCAACATCCCGCTCAGTGTCACCGCCACCAACCCGGAGACCCACTCGGCACCGACGATGCCGCTCACGACAATACAGCTCAGGGCAAAGGCACCAGAGAGGATACGCATGATGGCCGAAAAGTCCGTGGATGCCGCAGCGTATACGGCAAGTCCGACCGCCACCGCGCGACCAAAAACAGAGAATGCAGGTGCATAGCCGGCAAGTGGCGAGAGACTGACAAGCAGCGACAGGACTCCCCCCGCAAGCATCGCGTTTAAGAGCAGGTCACGCTTACCCGTACGTACGAGTGCGGCACCTATAGGGAGGGCCAACATCGCCATCAAGCGCAGCGCAAGCTCTGCGATGTTCACGAGTGGCTGCTGCTTGTACGTCGAATACAGCACCACATTTGTGTCCGGGAAGAGGGCATTATGCCCAACAGACCAACAGGAGACAAGCATAAACACGGCCATCGGGATCCAAATAGAACCAGGAATAGCCAGCCCTTTTCGCAACCTCCAGAGTGGCCCAATCATCCCGATGATGGAGAGCAATGCCAGCCCCTCGCCGATGTAGAGTCCTTTTACATCACCACTGCCACCTTGCGTCAGCCCAGGCGTTCCGATGCCTATCCAGCCCATAGCAATGAGCAACACCGTCGGCCATTGCGGCCGAACCACGGAGATCCAAATGGCGGCCACGGCAAGGGATGCAATCCCAAGCCAGCTGATCGCACGGGTTCCAGCACTCGATGCGACCAGCCCGGTAACGCCAATCGCAAGGCCCATCACGACCGCAACAAGCACGGTAAACCACGATGTCCAAATTCTGTTAGCCAGGGGGTCACGACTGGTCCCGATCGGTGAGATAGCCATCAGGAATCGGCTCCAACGACGCGCCGTAACACATCGCTAAGCGCTGTAACAAGCGGACTATCAGCCGCAGATTCGCATTCAGGGAGCGGTGCCGATGGCGGGTTTTGGAGGAAAGCCAGACATGCGCCGGCAAACTCTTGCGCAGCATTTGGCATCACTGGGATACAGCGCACTGATTCCGATGCCAATGTGCTTGGATCGGGGAATGTCACAAGCGGCACACCGTGGATGATGGCGCATCGGTTCTTAACGCGGGAGCCGTGCCCGGCACGCACCGGGTTTATCGCAACGCTTGCGGTGCTGTAACAGGTTGAAATGTCATCCACCCACCCCTGTTGGGTAACGCCCACTGGGAGGCCGGCGGGACACAGAGGAGCCCCACGACCGACAATTAGTAGTTGAACACCTGACATTTCCTTTTGGATTGTCGGCAGAACATCGGCAATAAACCAGAGAATGCCATCCCGGTTGGGCGCATAATCCAGGTTTCCCGCAAAGAGAAGTGTCATCGGAGCCGGATTACGAGCGAAATTGGATGCCCGTAAGGCCTCATTTTCGACGATACACACCTTGCTGACATCACCAAGAATGTGCCCTGCTGCAGCCTTCTCAGCAGCAGTTACGACGGTGATGGCCCGTGTATGCTGCATGATGCTTCGCCAGAAAATTTGTGAGCGGATACGCGTGGCGAGACGGGCATCCACAATACGGGATGGCTCCCACTGGTCAACCACAATCGAGAACGTTCTCATTGATTTCTGCGCTGCTGCAATCAAGGCGCCATCGGCTTCGAGTCCCAAAATGACATCCGGTTTGAATGTCGCAAGCGGCCCAGAAAGGTCTGGGATGAAAGGCTGCATTCGCTGGATGTCTCTCGGCCGAATGTCTATGCCTGGCTTTCGAGGTGCATCAGCAGTCGTAATAGCCGGTTCCCCTCGCGGCCAGCGGAATGTCAGAAATTGGGCTACCGTTTGTGGATGTTGGTTTAGCTCCAGGATGGCGTGATAAGGGAGTTGGAGTCCGTAAATGACGAAGACATCATGGCTCGCAGCAAGCCCCTGAATGATCAGGTCGGCGCGCTGGCGGCTCCCCGAATCAACGGGCCAAGGGTTCCACGGGCTGATGATGGCGATGCGCATGAGGATTCGACGTTACTTCCGGCTGCAATGTA
>JBEEMN010000244.1:0-3777 GCA_041192625.1 Armatimonadota bacterium | reverse complement strand
ATCTGGGACAACCTACAGCGGTTATCAGCATGGATAAGCCATATGTCACGCCTAGTATTGGGAAAGATCATTACCGCTGCTTTGTCTTCAAGAACATCACGGACCGGGACCGCTGGATGAATGCGATTGCATTTCAACCGGGAGCTGTACAGTCTGTTCACCATGTCAGTGCGTTCATTGACACGAGCGGGGCAGCCCGAAAAATGGATGATGCCGACCCAGGCATTGGATACACAAATCCAACGCCTGGTAATGGACCCGGTTTCAAGGATTACTATGTCATTGGTGGCTGGACGCCGGGCCACAAGCCCCGAAAACTGCCCCTTCAATCCGGGATTCCTATTCCCAAAGGAGCCGACCTTGTCGTTGAAGTTCACTATCACTTAACGGGAAAACAAGAATCCGATATCACAGCGACTGGACTTTACTTTACGGATGATCCAGTTGATAAGCGATATCGAGTCGGTGATGTGGGTACGTACAACATCAAAATCAAGGCCAATGACCCAAAGGGAACCGCTGAAGCATCGGCTGTAATTAATTCGAACGTAAGTCTTCATTCGATCACTCCGCATCTACATCTGCTGGGGAGAACAATGAAGGTTACAGCAGAGCTTCCAAATGGTCAGATGATCACGATTATCAACATTAGCCGATGGGATTTCCGGTGGCAGCCTAGCTATCGCTTCTTGACTCCCCTTGAGCTTCCGCGTGGTACAAGAATCGATGTCGTTGCATCCTATGACAACACATCATCCAACATTGACAATCCTCACAAGCCGCCGAGAGACATCATTTGGGGCGAGGGAACAGATGAAGAAATGTGTAGTGTGTTTTTCGGCTACACAGATAACGATGAGCATCTGGGAGCGAACAAACGGTAGGCATTGGATATCAAGGTCTACCTTCCAAACATCCGCACGCTGAGCCGTACAATTTAGATCACTCTGTATGGACCTTAAGCACAAAAAAGAGACATCAGATGATGTCTCTTTTTTACGGGGGTGGCAGGACTCGAACCCACGACACTCGGCTTTGGAGGCCGATGTTCTACCACTGAACTACACCCCCATTGTGGGAATGCATCCGTTACAGATGCATTCCCATATTGGACTACTCGATGACGCGGGCGACGACGCCTGCTCCAACCGTGTGTCCACCTTCACGGATTGCGAAGCGCAATCCCTGCTCCATAGCGATAGGAGCAATCAGCTCTGCAGAGATCTTGATGTTATCTCCTGGCATGATCATTTCAACACCTTCAGGAAGGTTCATCGAACCAGTAACGTCCGTTGTACGGAAGTAGAACTGTGGACGGTAACCGCTAAAGAACGGTGTATGGCGTCCGCCTTCTTCCTTCGAAAGGATATAGACCTCGGCTTCAAACTTGGTGTGTGGCTTGATGGAACCTGGCTTAGCAAGAACCTGACCACGCTCGATGGACTTGCGGTCCACACCACGGAGGAGAATTCCAGCGTTGTCACCAGCCTCGACATAGTCGAGCGTCTTGCGGAACATTTCCATGGATGTAGCGGTCGTGGTTGCAGTGTCCTTGAGACCAATGATCTCGATCTGCTCACCAGCCTTCAACTGTCCACGCTCAACACGACCCGTTGCAACCGTTCCACGACCAGTAATCGTAAAGACGTCTTCAACAGGCATCAGGAATGGAAGATCCTTTGGACGCTCAGGTGTTGGGATGTAGGAGTCGACCGTTTCCATAAGCTTATGGATAGCAGGCTCGCCGTACTCGCCCTGTCCACCAGCAAGAGCCTCGGTGGCAGAACCAACGATGATTGGAGTGTCATCGCCAGGGAAGTCGTATTTGGACAACAGCTCACGCACTTCGAGCTCAACCAGCTCAAGAAGTTCTGGGTCATCAACCATGTCTGCCTTGTTAAGGAAGACAACAATGGAAGGAACACCAACCTGGCGTGCAAGCAGGATGTGCTCACGGGTCTGTGGCATTGGGCCATCAGCAGCGGAACAGACGAGGATAGCGCCATCCATCTGAGCTGCACCAGTAATCATGTTCTTGATGTAGTCAGCGTGGCCTGGACAGTCAACGTGGGCGTAGTGGCGGGATGCCGTCTCGTACTCGACGTGAGCGGTGTTAATCGTGATACCGCGCTCTTTTTCTTCAGGAGCAGCATCGATATCTTCGTACTTACGCGCTTGTGCACCACCGGACTTTGCGAGAACCGTGGTGATTGCTGCTGTCAACGAAGTCTTACCGTGGTCAACGTGACCAATGGTTCCGATGTTTACGTGCGGCTTTGAACGCTCAAACTTAGCCTTACCCATACCAATTCACCTCATCTATTGGGAGATAACATCTCCACACACGCTAAAAAGTGCAATGGACACGCACAAACGCGCCCATGCGTTTACAGGAAACGCCCGCCTAATATAGGCCGTGGCCAGACAGTTGTCAAGCCACAGCCTAGTTTAGTTGATGTTATTTGCCTTGCTTTGCTTTGATATCGTCCGCAACGTTACGTGGGACTGCTTCATAGTGGCTTGGCTCCATGGTCGAGCTAGCACGACCTTGCGTCATAGAACGCAAAGTAGACACATAGCTGAACATTTCCGCTAGTGGAACCTTGGCCTTTACGACAATCGTTCCACCAGGTCCATTTTCCTGACCTTGGATCATTCCACGGCGACGGTTGAGGTCACCAATGACATCTCCAAGGAACTGATCAGGAGTAACAACCTCGATTGACATGATTGGCTCAAGGATAACTGGATTTGCCTTGCCCATCGCTTCACGATAAGCCATGCGTCCAGCTTCAACGAATGAGATTTCGTCAGAGTCAACATCATGGTAAGAACCATCCGTGACACGGACCTTGACATCGACGACAGGATAGCCCGCCACCGTTCCATGAAGGATTGTGTCGCGAACACCCTTTTCAATCGCTGGGATGTATTCGCGAGGAATCGATCCACCAACGGTGTCGTTGATGAATGCAAAACCAGCACCGGTTTCGTTTGGCTCGACAATCAGCGTACAGTCGCCAAACTTACCACGTCCACCCGTTTGCTTCTTGAACAGTCCGCGTGCCTTTGCCTGGGATGTGACTGTTTCACGATACGCAACCTGTGGCTTACCTTGGTTTGCTTCGACCTTGAACTCACGACGCATACGGTCAACGATGATCTCGAGGTGGAGCTCACCCATTCCACGGATAATCGTCTGTCCTGTTTCAACATCGGTGTACATACGGAATGTCGGGTCTTCGGCTGCGAGACGTGACAACGCAACACCCATCTTGTCCTGGTCGGCCTTGGTCTTAGGCTCAATCGACATTTCGATAACCGGGTCAGGGAAGGACATCGATTCGAGGATGATTGGAGACTTCTCTTCACAGATCGTGTCACCAGTCGTGGTTTCAGAAAGTCCTACCGCAGCGGCGATATCACCTGCATACACTTGATCGATTTCTTCACGCTTGTTTGCGTGCATCTGAACGATACGGGAGATGCGCTCCTTCTTTCCCTTTGTTGCGTTGTAAACATAAGAACCCTTTGTGATGGTTCCGGAGTAAACGCGGAAGAAGGTAAGGTTGCCCACGTGCTGGTCGTTCATCAGCTTGAATGCCAGTGCGGAGAATGGTTCGTCGTCGGATGGCAGGCGAAGATTTGTTTCGTCCGTATCCGGGTTTATACCTTCGATACCTTCAACATCAAGCGGGCTTGGGAGGTAATGGATTACAGAGTCCAGAAGCGGCTGAATACCCTTGTTCTTGAAGGCCGTACCACAGAGCATCGGGT
>JBEEMN010000243.1:0-3778 GCA_041192625.1 Armatimonadota bacterium | reverse complement strand
CTTAGGACAGTTGAAGCGCTTTGCAGCTCAGCTAAGCCGATAGGGGGCGTGTCATCGCTTTCAAGCGCAAGCACGATGTCGGCCTGGCCAATGGATTGACGTGTACGATCAATGCCAATCATCTCGATCGCATCCGTTGATTCGCGCAGTCCTGCCGTATCTGTCAACGTGATCGGGATGCCCGCAAGCTCTATCTGGATATCAATGGTGTCACGCGTGGTCCCAGCTATTGGAGACACAATCGCTCTGTCCTTACCAGCAAGCACATTGAGGAGTGATGACTTCCCTACATTCGGTGCACCCATGAGGACCACACTTGCACCCTGACGAAGCAGTCTCCCACGGCGTGCTGTTTTTTGAAGCTGTTCAAGGTCACCAACTGCTACTTGAAGAATTGTTCCAAGTGCGACGACATCAATGTCACCGACATCCTCAGGAAAATCGATAGATGCTTCCACCAAAACCCGTGCATGTTGAATCTGTTGTTCGACTTCAGTGATGATGTTTGTCAGCTGGCCTCCGAGCTGCATCGATGCAAGCTCGCGGGCGCTACGTGTCGGGGCTGCGATGATATCCGCGATTGCCTCTGCCTGCGTCAGGTCCAGTTTTCCATTTAGAAAGGCACGTTCAGAGAACTCACCGGGATTTGCTGGGCGGGCACCAGCGGAGTAAAGCAGCTCGAGGACTTCATCGATGACAAGCAAACCACCATGGACATGTAACTCGACAACATCCTCGCCCGTAAAGCTGCGTGGATTCATAAACACGATTCGTAAAACGTGGTCGACAACTCGTCGGTCAATCATGGTTCGCAAAATCATTAAGCGTGCGGTCGATGCTTGCTGGGACCGACAGGGAATATCTGTGATCTTGTCAACGATACGAAACGCCTGCGGGCCACTGATTCTGATGACCGCGACACCTGCTGGTATCCGACCGGATGCCAGCGCTGCAATCGTGTCGCTCAATTCGCTTGACCGTTCAGGATGGATTGACTTTGGTTTACATCATTCTGCTGGCGTTGTTGTGACAACCCTGTGAGGGTTTTCGTCAATACTCCGCTTGTGACAGCTGGTAAGAGGAAGGCCAGCGCGACGACATGCAGGACGGTTCCAAGAACACCGGCAACAACATTCCACCAACCTAAGGTTGTGTTACGACGACCGGAGAGCATGAGAAAGATCATCCCGGCGCACAATGAAACAAATGGGGTTAGGAGAGACAGTACCACCACTGCAATCGCAGGAATGACCATCGGGTCGTCCGCTTGTGATTCTGCAGCCAGCGGACCGCTTGTCGTTAGTAGGGAAGCGTTACAGCTCCAACAGCTTTGTTGGGTCGAAAAATTGTTGGCTCCGCATGCGGGGCACAATCGTCGCTCGCTGGACATTTTCCCTAGTCGACGCGATGCTCAGGTGCAGCAAACTTACCATCGCTCCCGGAGCGGAGAACATCACCAATCGGGGTTCGGGCAAGTGCCGCGATGAACATCCCGACGACTGTGATTACGAGGAGCGATATCAAAAACACACGTCGACCAACCGTGGCCTTGTCGATTTTTGGAGTGATGCCTTCCGTAGAAGTGTCATCTGTTCCAGTTGAGTTGAATTTCGGGAGGTTCAAGCCGGTCTTCACTGGATCATTATTACTCATGCGTACTTTGTATCATGCAATACATGATTTGAAGTATTGAAGACACGTATAACTACCTGCTCCTACTCTCCGAATTTGGTGAAACCTTTCAACACGGTGACCATCTATGTAAGCATGTGTGAGCATGTTGTAGAAGTCGCGGAAGAGTGCGTCCGAGCAAACTCGGTGTTTCCTCCGGTTGTCGAGGAGCATCGCAAATCGTGTGTATCCTGCTCTCAGCACATCGCGTTCATTACGCTGATGTCCTCGACTGGGCGTCCTCAGATACAACTTCCTCCTGCCGAGCTCACCACAAGAATCGCCTCTCTCACGTATGCCAAACAGTCTCTGTGGCAACAACTCGTTACGAGGCCAGCAGTGTTCGCTCCGGCTCTTGGAGTATTGGTGGCTGCTGGATGGATGCTTTCCGGCATCGGCAATACTAAAAAAGTCGTTCAAGTGACTTCAAACGTTGAAGTCATCAAATCGCCAGCTGGTGCAGAACAGCTAGCACCACAGAGTCCGAAGATTAGTAACCGTCCCAAACGTGCCGTCCAACCGGTTCGCTCCATTGGTGACCGAGTCGTCTTGGCCGCAAAGCCTGCATTGGGTTCAACCAGTACTCGACAGGACGTTAAGCGGATGTCCGATTCGAACATCGGAAACGATGTACCGATTGGCAAGAGTTCCGTTTCGATTCCACAAAACCCTGAGCTACGTGTGTCCGATGTGAAATCATCTGATGTCGTATCCGTTAGGACAGGCACCTCGCGTGTTCCAGAAATCTCTGTTGCTGCAGACCACAAAATCGATGTCGAGGCGCCTCTTAGTACTCGCCGGGCATTCGGACGTTCTTCGATAGTGCTTGCATCAACGGATGAAGCAGCCGAGGCCGATGACCTCCGAGCAAGCTTTCAATCACAGCTAAATCAACAGTCAGATGCCTTTCGAAACACAAATGTCCAATCATCACAGCCGATTGGTGACTCAGCTCGCATCAATGTCGTAAATGCTCCTGTAGGAAATGGCGGTAAGTAGTTAAACTTGCCGTAGACTTGTGATTGTGGAAGTCCCTTCGATCATGTGCCCTTGCGGGCAGAAGCAAACCCGCAAGTCTGTACGCTACACCCATCGGATTGCGCATTACCTTGAGCAAGCAAGTGTGCGGATTGAGTACCGTTGTCCGCGTTGTCGTCACCTGCGCGACACTGTCATGCTCCTCGAGGACTACCGAACCCTTAGGGATTATTGGAAGAGCGAGAGCAACGACTCTGAACGAGAACGGATTGCATCCCTCGGAGCTATCAGCTTCGCCGAACAGCGGGTGATGCATGAGAAACTCAGTACCGGCAATCCACTCTCTGAGCTGGATTACTGATTTTTCTTATCTGCCAGCAGTAAACCTAGTCAGTCATCTGGCAGCGTCACAGAGCAGCTGTTGTTTAGATTTCAATAGACCCGAGAGTAGCATTTCTCTTGTAATCTAAGAAGCGCTCCACGTAGATGCACACATGAATCACTAGTGTGTTCGATACCCGACACACAGATCAAAGAGCAGCGTTGACTGGTCACTTACTTGCCCGCTAGCTAAACGTTTGGCTCAGCAATCCAGGTAACTGGAACACTGACATGTTCGGATAGGAGTGTCGCGAGGTGCTTTGTTCCTGGGACCTCTGTCTCCCGATGCCCTGCATCCCATAGCGTACATTTCTCGCCGTATGCAGCAACAAACATGTGGTGGCGTACATCTGATGTCACATTTATGTCTGCCTGGTCTTTTATGGAGGCATAAAGACTTTCGCCAGCACCACCGCAAACTGCAATCGTTTGGACCATCCGGTCACGCCGCTCGGAACAACGTACACTGACCTGAAGGCGTTCTTCAACGCGTGACAGGAAGTCAGATTCCATCATTGGTGAGCGTAAACGACCAAGCCTACCGATACCCGTTTTGCCACCGTCTGTTCCCGGCGTCGGCTCGATTGGACGAGAATCTATGAGCCCAAGGAGTTCAGCGAGAACATCGTTGATGCCACCTTCTGCACAGTCCCAGTTTGTGTGGGCTGAAAGAACAGTAACACCAGCCTTGATTGCCGCGATTACAGCACTCTCTGGAAATCCGGCAGTTTCATCTAATCGAGTTATT
>JBEEMN010000242.1:0-3781 GCA_041192625.1 Armatimonadota bacterium | reverse complement strand
TGGCGGATGGCTGTATTGCACCAGACCAGGCTACGGAAGCCCACCTGCGTCCGATGGCCGAGCTCCTCCCCGAGTGGCCTCACATTGTGTGTGATGAAGCTGCACTTACGGCACTTTCCTTCGGCCGGGAGCTGGGTGCGGACTACTTGGATGCATCGCAATGTGAGCCCGTTGTCGCAAATGATCCGGCAGCACATGCGCTTGGAATTGGACCAACTGGAGAGATCGTCGCGTTGTTAAAGTCAACGCCACGTGGAACCTGGCAGCCAATTCGGGTGTTCCTTGATGTCGAAGGGAGCCCGAAACGTGGCTAAACCAACATCTGTAGCGGCCCTTGGAATCTTTGATGGCGTTCACCTCGGACATCAGGAGCTGTTGAAGCAGGCGACCTTACTGGCGGAAGAAATAGGAGCCACCCCGATGGCGGTGACGTTTGATCCGCATCCCCAGGCGCTCCTTCGCCCTGAAATGGCCCCTAAGCTCCTGCAAACCATTACTTCCCGTGTTCAGTGCCTCCATCACTACGGCGCTTTGCGCGTGGATGTTATTCCCTTTACACCCGAATTTGCCGGGCTCGAACCGGAGGCGTTTCTGGCATCCATTTGCGATGGTCAGGCAAACGTAGCGGGAATCGTTGTGGGAGTGGACTTTCGCTTTGGACGAGGGCGCAGCGGGGATACCGCGACCATCACCGCGTATGCGAAAGAACGCGGAATTGCGGTTCGGGTTGTGGATGAAGTGATGCACGCCGGGATTGCCGTGCGTTCGACAGCTGTTCGATCAGCCCTTGCTGGCAATGCCATTGATTCTGTAACGGCTCTGCTTGGGCGTCACTGGAGCCTAACCGGCAGCGTTGTGCGCGGAAAGCAGCTTGGGCGTCAGCTTGGATGGCCGACGGCAAATGTTGCGCATGGGAATGATTTGGCGATGCCGATGCCGGGTGTGTACGCAGGCTGGGCGCAAGGCGCCTTCGGCCGCCGCTTGGCCGCTGTGTCCATCGGGACCAATCCCACCGTCTCCGAAGGCAATCCGGTCACCTTTGAGGCCTACTTGCTCGACTTTGACGACGACATCTACGACACCGAGCTCACCGTTGGATTGGTTGGTCACATCCGGGGGACTCAAAAATTCGCAAGCCTGGATGCCCTGAAAGCACGCATCGCGGAGGATGTCACAGAGACCCGCCGCCTAATGGCCGGAACTTTGTGGGAGAATGTCTCCGAACATGGATAGCGCGTATTACCACCAGATGTACACACTCGAGGATGGCCACTGGTGGTTTATCGCGAGGCGTGAGTTTGCACGAACCCTTCTGAAACAAGCCCTCGGGCCACAGGAGCAGCCTCGGATTCTGGATCTTGGCTGCGGAACCGGTGGCATTCTTGACTCGTTACGCGGTATTGGACCGACAACCGGCGTGGATGTCGAACCGATGGCACTCGACTTTTGCCGCGAACGCGGCCACGCGGATGTCATCGAAGCCAGTGGCACCGAGCTGCCATTTATGGATGCCTGCTTTGATGCGGTGGTTGCTCTCGATGTGTTTGAACACATCGATGATGACTGTAAAGCCATGCAAGAAGCCTTTCGTGTCCTAAAGCCGGGAGGCGTCGCGGTCATCACCGTTCCTGCGTATCAAGGGCTCTGGAGCCGCCACGATGTCGCACTCCATCACCACCGGCGCTACACGCTGGGGTTGCTCTCAAAGCGCCTGACCGATGCGGGATTTGCCGTTCAACATCGAACCTATACGGTTACAAGCTTGTTGCCAATGACCTGGTTTATCCGGCGAGTCCTCGGGCCATTCCGTAACGCGGGCGCTCCAGTCTCCGACATCAGGCCGACAGCACCGTGGCTCAACCAGCTCCTGCTTGGGATACTGCGCTTGGAAAACTCTATCGCCAGCTGCTGCAGTGTCCCGTTTGGCGTGACTGCGGCGACCGTTGTACGCAAACCAAGTGCCTAAAGGCCCCTTGATACAATAACGCGTGACTACGCAACGTACCGCAAGCATTCAGCGCGCAACATCCGAGACAGCGATTGACCTCTCCATCAACCTCGATGGAAAGGGCACATCCACCCTCACCACCGGTGTCGGCTTCTTCGAGCATATGCTCACCCAAATCGCACGGCATGGGCTGGTTGATCTGACTATCAACGCAAGCGGGGATCTCCACATCGATGATCACCACACGGTCGAGGACGTTGGTATCGTCTTAGGAATGGCACTGCGTGAAGCCCTTGGCGACAAGTCAGGTATTGCCCGCTACGGGGATGCGACCGTCCCAATGGATGAAGCCCTCGTGCTGTGCGCTCTCGACTTCAGCGGACGTGGCCAAGCGTATATTGACCTCGATATCCGGGATAGCCGTATCGGCACCTTTGCGACTGAGCTGGTGGAAGAGTTCTTTCATGCGGTTGCACGCAACGCCGGGATGACACTGCACATCCGTTCGCTTGCCGGAAAGAATGCCCACCATGTTGTGGAAGGCGCATTCAAGGCATTTGGCCGCGCGCTTCGAATGGCAATTGCCAACGACCCACGCGTTGTCGGCATCCCAAGCACAAAAGGCTCTCTATGATTGCCATCATTGATTACGGGGTGGGCAACCTCCGCTCCGTGCAAAAGGCCTTTGAAGCGGTGGGGCAGCAGGCCGAAGTCACCAGTGATAAAGCTGTGATCGAAGCTGCCAGCCACGTTGTTCTGCCGGGCGTTGGCGCATTTGGCGCGGCGGCGGCGACGCTGCGCAGCCATGGCCTCGAGGATGTAGCACGCGCCGCAGCGCTGAGTGGACGACCATTTCTTGGGATTTGTGTCGGGATGCAGCTTCTCTTCGATGTCAGCTTTGAGTACGGTGAGCATGCGGGGCTAGGGTTGCTTCCGGGTTCTGTTGTTTCTTTTGACACGACTAATCCGCTGGCAAAAGTACCTCAAATCGGCTGGAATGCGATCGAGTGGCAGAAAGATAACTCGTTGACGGCTGCGGTGCCCAGCGGCTCGATGGCCTATTTTGTCCACTCGTTTTACTGCAAGCCTTTGGAGTCATCCGATGTGCTTGCGACGACATTTCATGGCATCGGATACGCATCCGCCGTGCAGCGCGGGAATATCACCGGCGTGCAGTTTCATCCTGAAAAGTCCGGGGATGTTGGCCTTGCGCTGATTCGCGCCTGGGCGGAGAGTGCAAATGTTTAATCCGATCCCAGCGATCGACTTAATGGGTGGGCAGGCCGTTCGTCTTCGCAAAGGCGACTTCGAAACCCGGGAGCAGGTTGCCGATAACCCGATCGATGTCATTAAGAGCTTTGCCGCGGCTGGCGCGACCCGAGTGCATATCGTGGACCTGGATGGCGCACGAACCGGGGCTCCTGTGAACCACGATGTCATCGCGCAGATGATTGCTGCGGTCGATATTCCCGTGCAAGTTGGCGGCGGCCTGCGGACGCTTGAGCGCATCAAGGCGATATTGGCGCTGGGGGCCGACCGTGCGGTTGTCGGGACCAGTGCTGCAACGGATCCAGAGCGCATTGCTGAGATGCTGGGTGCTGCAGGCGATCATATGGTGGTTGGCGCGGACATGATTGATGGCTATGTGGCAACGCATGGCTGGCAAGTTTCATCCGGTGAGCGGGTTGAGGACTTTGGCATCCGGATGGTCGGGCTTGGTGCGCAGCGCTTTTTGTTTACAGATGTCTCCCGGGATGGCATGTTGCAGGGGTGTAATGTGGATGCGACAGCCGCGTTCGCGCTTGCTGTGGGAAAGCCTGTGATTGCAAGTGG
>JBEEMN010000241.1:0-3799 GCA_041192625.1 Armatimonadota bacterium | reverse complement strand
GAAGTCATCGGGCCCGCGAGCTACCTGCAACCGACCGAAACAACGGGGCTGCACTTTCGCCTAAATAGTTTCCCTTGCCTGCGACCAGGAGCGATCTACGAGCTGCGGGATGTTTCCCAGCCGCGCGTACTCAGTGAGCTCTCCGCAGCAACCATTCTTCGCTCTACCTATTCTCAGTGGCAACTCCGGGAGCGGATGTGCCAGTTTTGGACCAACCATTTCAACATTTATGGTCGCAAGGTTGCGACGGCACGTGAGCGAAAACAGGCCGATGCCGAGCTGCTGTACTTCCTCGCAGATGACCAGCGAACCGTTATTCGCCCCCATGCGCTTGGTCGTTTCCACGATTTGATTGATGCGAGTATCAAGTCGCCAGCGATGATTGGCTACCTCGATAACCAGCTGAACAAGAGTGGCAACGTAAACGAGAACTACGCCCGCGAGCTGCTTGAGCTACATACACTCGGTGTGAATGGCGGATACACGCAAGCCGATGTCAAAAACGTGGCAAAAGTCCTTAGCGGATGGACCATTGAGGATGGCTTTCTTAAGCGTGTTGGAGCAGTTGTTTTTGATGGCAAGAACCACACACGCGGTGAAAAGGATGTCCTGGGGGTCCCCATCGATGAGCCGAGCGGCGAAGCAGAACGTGACAAATTAGTCGAAATTGTTACCAGCCACGGTGCGACAGCACGATACATCACTGCAAAACTAGTGGACTTTTTCTGCGGGCATGAGAGTGATACCGATGCTTTGAAAGATACTAGTGCGCGGGTCTATAGACAATCCGCAGGGGCCATCGATAAAGTTGTCAGGCACATTCTCTTGAGCGATGCGTTCTATGCATCAAAGCCAAAATTCCGTCAACCATTCGACTACCTCATCGCGTGCCTCCGGGCTACAAATGCGGATACATCCGGCACAGGAAACATCCAGTATCAGCTTGAACGCATGGGCCAGCCGCTTCACCAGTGGCCGATGCCAGATGGCTACCCAGACACGACCACGGCATGGGTAGGCAACATGATTCCAAGGTGGCAATTCGCTCTTGATCTTGCCAGCAACAGCATTCAGAACACCAAACTGGATAACAACGCCGTCAAGCATTTGTGTCGTAACCGATTTGCAACGGCATCTGATGCAGACAGACTCACCGCAGTCCTCGCATCACCGGAGTTCCAATGGGCCTAACCCCTCGCCCTTTGTGCGAAAATCCCGCGCCACAATTGCATTCCATTGCTGGCATTTCTACGCTGCCCGCAACGATTGTCTCTTCATGGCTTGGTGCATCCGGGATAACCAATGTAAGCGTCACACCATCAGACCAAAAGCTTGTCGTGCTCTTCCTCCGTGGTGCGATGGACGGTGCAAGCCTGATTGTGCCTTTTGGTGATGATGAGTATCACAATCACCGCAGGACCATCGGGCTTGGAACGCCAAAGTCTGGTCTGATCGACCTCGATGGCTTTTATGGCCTCCACCCGGCGGCGGCAACATTGAAGCCCTGGTACAGCAAAGGTAAGCTCGCAGCGATTCACGCGATTGGGAGTATGGACCAGACGCGATCCCATTTCGAAGCGATGGCAACCATGGAGCGCGGTGCGGAAGGTCAGGCGCAGGAGCTCAGTAGTGGCTGGCTCGCACGGGCACTGCACGCAACACAACCCGCTACTCCAAGCCCGTTACGGGCGGTAACCTTTGGTTCCCTCCTCCCCGATACGCTCCGCGGAGCCCCAAGCCCATCGGTGATCCGTACAATCAACGATGTCAAACTTGGCGGATCAAAAGCCCTGCGCGGAATTATCAAGCAGCTCTACGAAACTGGAGATACCGCAGCCCATGCCAGTGGACTTGCAGCGCTGCGTGTGCTCGATGCGATGGATAAAGTTAATCCTGATGCCTATGTGCCGGCTGCTGGGGCGACATATCCAACATCTCCAACCGGTGAGTCGCTCCGCCAGGCTGCACTGCTCCTCAAGGCCAATGTTGGCGCGACTAGCGTCTTCCTTGACAGCACAGGCTGGGATTCCCATGTGACACAGGGAACATCCAGTGGTTACCTTGCAGGCCTGTTTACAGACCTTGCAGGCGCATTGGATGCCTTTGCGACGGACATCGGGCCGATGCTCGAAAAGACTACCATTGTCGTGATGACTGAGTTTGGACGCCGCATCCCGGAAAACTCCGCTCTTGGGACGGACCATGGACGCGCAGGCGCTTGGCTCGTGCTTGGAAATGGAGTCACTGGAGGTAAGGTGCATGCCGAGTGGCCAGGCCTTAAAACCGAGCAGCTCGATGGTCCTGGAGATCTTCGCGTGACAACGGACTACCGAAATGTGCTACTGGAGATAAGCCAGCTGGTGTTTGGGCAGGCCATCACCAGTTCTAAACTGTTTCCCGGTCTTGCCTATAAATCCAGCGGAGTGTTCCCAAAGGCACTGACGTAGACGGTTCAGATATGAAAAAAGCCCCTCTGGATGGTAAGTCCGAGGGGCTTTTCTGTACCTACAGCCTTGGGCCCGGTGGCTTCACGGCTGGGCCATCCGGGTTTACGCCCTGTGCCCGTGTTTCACGTGCATACAGCGCACCATCAACCAGCTGGTAAAGCGTTGCGCCGTTCTTTCCGGCAAACGCAATCTGGCCGACGGCTTTCGGCTTGGCAGAAGCAAGGATGGCATTTACACGACCGGCTTGGTCCAGAATCTGGATCCCGATTGTGCCTGCTCCGTAAAGCCATCCGTTGCGGTCTACGGCTGTTCCAACAATCCCCGCACCGGTTTGACCGTAAGGAATATAGACATCGAAGTAGGTCTGCATATTGGACAACGTGCCATCCGGTGCAACTGACCAGCTTGCCGCATAGCGACCGACCTTTGGGTCAGGAAAGACAACCAGCAGGCTTTGGTCAGGTACGAGTTGGATGTTCGATGCGCCTGTTCCAACAGCTGCTCCAACATCACGGCGCTTGCCATCCTTCCCAACAAAGACCAGCTTGCCAGAATCGGTGAGGACGTAGCAGGAACCATCCGTGCGCACAGCCAGCGACACACCGTTAAGCCCCTTGGCAAGCGTCTTGGATGTGCCATCCGACTGGAGAGCAACAACGGATTTGCCAGTTGTCAGCGCATAGACTCCGCCGCCCGCGACGGTCGAGAGAGCCTTGACAGTGCCCGTCTTCTCCCACTTTGTCGTGACTTTGCCATCCGTGCTAAGAACATGGACAGCATTAGCCGCCGCAACCATGAGGCTGCCAGATGTCGAACCGGCAATGGCCGTCACTGGCGGAAGTCCGCTTACAGCTGCCCAAGCTTTTGATTCATCCAGAGCAATGTTTACGAGGGGCTGGCGTGTCCCGCCAGGCTCCGGGCTTCCCGTCATCCCACCGCGCCACAACCAACGCATCGCATCCGGGAAAATCGCCGATGCAAATCGTCCATCGTGGCCACCAGGACCGGTCACATACTTGTGGTCATAACCAGCGAATGCAAGCGCCGCAGCGACGTCGGTGTTGCCGATAGGCCACGAACCAGAGTAGATATCCTGGTCATTCACGGCTTCTTCGAGATAGAGACGAATCGGCTTGCGCTCGAGCTTGCGAATCAAAGATGGATAGTTATGCCCACCACGCAGGTCTGTGAACGATGAGATAAAGCCAAGGACTTTGCCGAAGTAGTCCGGGCGCTCCCAGGCAGCGGTGAATGCCGCAATTCCACCCGAGCTTCCGCCGCTGATGGCGTGGCCACGGGGATCCGCGGTGATGTTCAGTTTGTACCGCTTTGTCGCATCCGGGATGAGCTCT
>JBEEMN010000240.1:0-3801 GCA_041192625.1 Armatimonadota bacterium | reverse complement strand
GCCGGGAGTGCGCAAGCCCTCCAGATCGTCGTCGCGCTCGTTGACTGGATTGAGGAACGCACAGCAAAATATGGCGCCGAGCTTGAAAAAGTCAAAAAAGTTGAATACGGCGGGATGGCAGAAGCACTGGCAAATGTCTACTCCATCACTAAAAATCCACGGCACCTCGCCCTCGCACAGCGCTGGCTAGAACCGCCCATCCTCGACAAATTCGCAAGTGGCGGCGACTACATGGAGCACGCCAATACTCTCATCGCCAAAATCGTAGGAGCCGCTCGGGTCGCAGAGCTGACCGGATCCACCCACGAGCACAATGCTGCGCTTGGATTCTGGGACAAAGTCGTGACATCCGGTGGGCGCACCTACGCAACCGGCGGGCTGAGCGTGCATGAAGGGATGCCGCCGCAGAAACGTATCGCGGACACGCAGAGCCGGATGCCGCAGGAGACCTGCGTCAGCTACAACCTCATCAAGATTGGGCACAGCCTTGCCGCCCAGACCGGGGATGCTCGCTTCCATGACCACATCGAGCGGACCCTCTTCAATGCTATTTTGGGCAGCCAAGACCCGCGCACCGGGTGGAAAACCTATTACCAGCCGCTCGGCGCCAACTCGGTCAAAGACTTCCGCTCCAATGAACGTGGATGCTATTGCTGCAATGGCACCGGTCTCGAAAACCCTGGGCAATACGGTCAGTTCATCTACTCAACCCAAGGCGATGACACGGTCTACATTAATCAGTACATCGAATCGGCAGCCAGTATCAGCAAACCGAACATCCGCATTTATCAATGGACGCAGCTTGGAACCACCGACACCGTAAAGATTGTCATTACCGCGATGCAACCTCAGGTCTACAACATCAAGCTCCGTGTGCCGAAGTGGTGTGCGAAGCCA
The DNA here is from genome assembly GCA_041192625.1 of Armatimonadota bacterium. GTDB lineage: Bacteria > Armatimonadota > Armatimonadia > Armatimonadales > Armatimonadaceae > CAIRTT01. The sequence goes on along the minus strand of JBEEMN010000240.1, from coordinate 2,904 downwards.
GCAGTGTTGATAAACGGAAAACCATCTCCAATCAGTTCGGTAAATGGCTGGATCACCCTGCGCCGTTTGTGGTCGCGCGGGGATGTCATTGCGCTCACGCTCCCGATGCAGCTCCGTATGGAAGCGATGCCCGATAACGACCAGCAGGCGGCATTTGTCCTTGGACCGCAGGTGCTTGTCGCCGCTGGCGCTCACGAGCGTCTGTCGGAAGTCGTGCTCTACCCAATCCCGGGTGAGACGGCTGCTGCGCGGCTGACACGCCTCGCCGCACGCGCAAAGCGCCTCCCTAAAATGCAACCCGATGGTGCAATACTAACGCTCACGGATGACATCGGGCGTGTTCTCCGCCTCAAGCCTTACGCAGCTGTGGGTGGTGGGGAGTTCTTTACGGGCTATATCGATGTCGTTAAAAACCCAAGTCGCTTCCCGGAAGGCAATGTCGCCCTCGGTAAGCGTGTTATTGTCGCGGATCCAGCACCGCCCGGCGTCAATGTCGAGTGCTTTTTGCGCCCAGACAAGCTGGTGGATGGCTGCTTTGGCGACAAGGATGACTGGTACACCAAGTGGTTTCCAAATGGTTTTGAGCCGCAGTGGGCAACGATTGATTTGGGTGTATTGCACGCGATTACCAAGACCAGCTGGGTTCCAGCAAAGGAAGATATTGATGCCAAGAAAGCGTATCGCTACCGCATTGATATCTCGGATGACAACAAGACTTGGCGGGATTACGCCGACCGCTCAGCGGTGGACAGTGTAGGCGCTGAGTATGTGGATGAGCGTGCAGAGCGAGCCCGCTATGTTCGCTTGACGCTCACTGCGCGCAAGGGCGGAACGGAAAATCTCGACCGTCCAAAGGTGGCTGAGCTGATGGTTATTGGCAAGCCGGTGGCAAAGCGGTAGCAGATGTCAACGCGAAACGCTGCCAATGAATACGACGAAGGATAACGAAAGCCATGCAGCAGCTCTATGGTGAACAGAAACCCGATAAGGCCCGCGCGTATCGCTACACGGGAGCGTTTTTCTGGTTTTTGACAAGTCTCTGTGCAACATGCGTTGGGCTTGTGCTCTGGATCTGTGTACCAGCAATTGTCAAGACTATCGAGACCGCGCGCAACAGCAGTCCTGAAATGCAACTAATGGACATCGGGGCCGTGGCAATGGTGATTCTCGGGATGTTAGTGATGTCATCCGTGCCGCTGTTGATGGCGGTTGTGATGCTCATCCCGTGCTGGCGCCACCGCGGCGAAGTGATTACTGTATCGGACACAACGGTTGACCTAACCATGCGTGGGACAACGACGACATTTCCACTCGAGCTGTTTGCCGGCGTGCAGCCAGTGACCAACAAGGATCGTAAGGCAAAAGGACAGTTTGGGAACATTACCTACACCCTCACGGATGGCCAACAGTTCGTGATTTATGGCTGCCATTTGCACAAGACGGAGCTCACGACAGACATCGGGAAGCGGGTGTTTAAACGCGTTGCAGCAGCCGAGGAGCGAAGCGCTTAACGGTCTCCATCAGCAATGCCGGTATCGTCGCAGCCAGGAGGCATAGCCCAAGATCCGCTGGGTGCAGCAGCGAAAAGTGAAACAGCTTCCGTAGCATCGGCGTATAGAGGACAACCCCAAGCCCAACAAATGTCCCGCCGCTAATCCACCAAAGGGATGGGTTTGGCCGGCCAAGCGTTGCGAAAAATGTCTGCGTCCACGAGCGGTTAGCGAACATCAAGAAAATGTTACTGAGGACCAGCGTCGCAAAGCTGATAGCGATAGCATCCCCGGCGTTTCGCCACCCAAGCAGCGCCGTCATGTAGACCGCAAGGGTCATGATCAAGCTAATCGCTCCCTGAATGAGCGCCACGCCAAAGATACGACCGGTGAACATGTTTGCTTTCGGGTCGCGGGGTTTACGCTCCATGATGTCATCCGATGCCGGTTCAGCCTCAAACGCAATCGTGCACGCAGGGTCGATAACGAGCTCGAGAAACAGGATATGCACGGGGAGCAGAGCCTCCGGCCAGCCCATAATCGCAGGGATGAGCGTCATCCCGGCAATCGGAATATGCACTGCGACGATATAAGCCATCGCCTTTTGGATATGGTCATAAATACGACGGCCGGTGCGGACAGCATCCACAATCGATGCAAACCTGTCGCCAAGCAAGATCAACGATGCGGCTTCGCGGGCGACTTCCGTGCCGCGCTCGCCCATCGCGATGCCAATATGCGCCGCTTTCAGCGCCGGGGCATCATTCACTCCATCCCCCGTCATCCCAACCACTTCCCCGCGCGCAATCAATGCCTTGACGAGGCGAAGTTTTTGCTCAGGTGTGATACGCGCGTAGACATCAGTTTGCTGTACGACTTTTTGCAACGCATCTTCAGAAAGCTCGGAAAGCTGCGCGCCGGTCGTGACGCCGCCATCGGTCCGAATGCCAGCTTGGCCGGCGATAGCAAGGGCTGTCTGCGGATGGTCCCCGGTGATCATCACAACCCGGATACCTGCGCGGTGGCACTCGGCGATTGCCGGAGGGACATCGGTGCGGATTGGGTCAGCCAGGCCAATCAAGCCAACAAAGTCGAAGGCGATGTCTGCTTGATGAATCCATTTTTCTTCCCTGGATGCGCGGCGCTGCGCGACGCCAAGCACACGCAAGCCCTTGGCCGCGAGTTTACTGACATCCGTGTGGACACGTTCGCGCAGCGCTGGCGTTACGTTACAAAGGGTCAAAACCGCCTCTGGAGCCCCTTTGCAAACGGCCAGCAACCCGGTTTCATCCTGCCAAACATTCGTCATCGCCGGTAGTTCAGGCGAGATGGCAAACATTTTTACAATCGATGTCGCTGACGGCAACATTTCTCCGGGGCTGAGCGCTGCGAAGATAGCCTTTTCCATGGGGTC
>JBEEMN010000239.1:0-3803 GCA_041192625.1 Armatimonadota bacterium | reverse complement strand
CGCAACCAGCTGCTTGTGGACAACCAGATCTGCATATGCCAGCCTAAGTCGCAACTCGGCCGAAATGTGCGGATAGAGACCAAGGGCTGCCAGGGACACCTCTTTTGCTTGGACGGGTTGATACGTTCGCATCAGCCACCAGACACGCACCAAGTGAATACGCGCAGCAATATCCACTGCTTTGTTTTCCAATGTCTCCTCGGCGATCGTTAGCGCTTTGAGTGCGCTGGTGATGTCACCGTAGGCAAACATCCACTCTGCGACACCGAGGGCAGCCCGGTGCAAGCGAGGTGAATCGAAGCGCGCTTGTGCCTGACACAAGAACCAAGCGACGATTTCGTAATCGAGTGATGAAAACCCGGCACCGTGGTAGACGACGATAGCATCCCAGATTCCGGAGATTAACCGCTCTGCCGCTTCATCAACAAATGGCTGCAGGTCCTCTCCGATCAGCGCGGCGACCGGTGTATGGAGGCGATAGATGAGGCCTTGTGGCGTGGATGCACTGGACATCGCGCCAATGGAGACAAGACGGGTCAAGCGTTCTGTGGCATCTGGGCCGAGGATGGCAAGTGCCAAGCGCTGTGGAACCAGGGCTGGGAGTATGGACAGGCGTGCGACATCCCGTAAGTCAACGCCATCAAACAACTCTCTGAGAATGTCCTCAACGGTCGCATCTTCAGGACCGAATTTCTCCAGCCGTGCGGCGACAGCCGCTGGACCTTCCTGGGAAATGCGTGCTGCGGCAACTTGCAGCAGGAGAGGTGATTTTGCACAAACGGATGTAATTCTGGCGATGGCTGCAACGGCCGTGGGACGAATGATGAATCCGGGGTCGACCAGCTGAATTCGGGAGAGGAGCAATGAAACAGCATCCGCCCGAACTAGCTCTGGAGCTCCCCATTTTTCATTGACAGCGGGCATGGGGGGAACGTGGATGTGGACGGCTGTAAGGCCTGGAAGTGCGTGTCGGCTTGTAACAAGAACGTGGAGTCCAGGTTGCCCACAGGCTTCCAAAATGCCCTTGGGATCCGCTGCACGGTCAAGCCCATCAAGCCAGACAAGGCGGTACGGAGGCATATAGAGAATGCGGTCCATCGGCCTGTCGTTGTAAGAACGCGGCCCTTCGAGCATCACTTTAATGCGTTGGTTAAACCCTTCGGCAGTCGTCTGGGATGTGATGTCGACCCGAATGATTTTGTGGTCCCAAAATGGTTCTATGCGCCGACAAATTTCGAGCGCGAGGCGTGTCTTGCCGCTTCCCTCCGGCCCAAACAAGACTGTGCATCCAATCATGTCTGGAGGCGTCAGGCGTGCCGAAATGGCTTTCAGCAGCTGCTCGCGACCAACAAATGGACCTTGTGGCCGCGGGATGTAGGCGCGTTCATCGGTTGTCAGGCGGAGATCTTCGGTGATGATGACATCTTGACCTGTGGCAGCCTCGATGCGATTCTGCCAATATGCGCGGGTTTCGAGGACCCATTCGTCGTACCAGCCCTCACAGAACTCCGCATCTTTGGCACCTGCGATTTGTGCATGATCGAGATTTCGGAGGGCGTGGTCAAGGCTATCGATGTCGCTTGTTGCGGCATCCCGATTGAACTTGATGGTCTGACGCGTTACTTCGAGCACCGTGCCAGAATCGTGATCGGTTGGCTCTAGGAGTTTACGTGCCTGACTTAGCGCTACGCGGAAGCGGTTACGTTGTTCATCAAAGTCAGCATTTGGCCACAGCATTTCCGCCAATTTGTCGCGTGAATGGTTACGGTCAGCGTGGTAGGCGAGATAGGCGACAAGCACGGATGCGTGACGCGTTGGAAATCTCTGTACGATTCCTGCGGTGTCTGTGAGTGAAAATACGCCAAGAAAGCGCAGGCGTATTCGCTGGCGAATAGCAACATAATCGAGACTATGGCGGTCAGGCATAACAGCGACCTCCCTTCTGGAGGCAGCTATTGTGATTGTCTACATGCTGTACATCGTTCTGGGACGGAGCAGCACTGAGGGAGAAATGCGTCCCATGGCAACAAGGAGAACCGCCGGAAGCCGCTCGAGACTTAGGCGTGTCAGAATACGACCAATCACGGATAGAGTCGGGATTAGGATGAGGCGTTCCGGGTTGCCCTTGGATGGAGGAAGCTTTCGGATGTCCCACTTTTCGATGTGTAGTGTTGCTATCCGAAAGGCTGGAATATGTGTTCCATCGGGGTCTACTTCGAAGAGTGACCCAGTGAGCACGGGACCGCCATCCTCGAGCCAAATCAGCCCTGCAAAGATCAACCCTACAGGCGCTAAGAGAGCAAGCAAGAGCACGGTAATCAGGCGCACTGCCAAGCTTGTGCCTGTCAGATGTTGCTGATTTTTGGTTTGAGTTGGTGTTCGCATCATGGCTATCCAGGTCCGGCAACATTGCCGTCTTATACTGGAGTGTTCCCATGTTTCGCAAAATTATCATTAATGCTGTACGTTTTTGTGAGATATTTGAGATTATTTCTCAAGGAGTTCCGCATTCTCCCTGATTTAGTATGCTCCCATCAACGCGAAATGAAACGTGTAGCCGATTGCGATGTCCAGTGTGCGTAAATGGAAATCGCCCCCTGCAGCGTAGCTGCAGGGGGCGATTATGCCATATACGGCGATGCTTACTTTAAGCGAAGCTCAACAGCGGTGAATACACCCGCCGCATAGCTACCCTTGACAGTCACGCGGTTAGCACTTGCGAGTCCGGCGAAGAATGTTGCACGGTTGGTGTCATCTCCACGGCCATCCTCGAACTCTGCACCAGCGGCAACGATAACGTTCACGCTTGCAGCGCCCGGAACAAAGCCTTCGAACTCAGATATTGGGCTGAGGGTAAACGTACCGGCGGTTGCATCAATGCTGATTGCCCGACCCTTAGCTTCTGCCTCGTTCGAATCATCATCACCATCAGACTCAGATTCAGACTTCACCAGTGTCGCCGTCAAGGTATTCGTGGCTGCGTTGTAGGTTCCCTTTACTTCTGCAATCGAGACTGCACCGAGGGTTGCAAAGTACTCTGCTTCAGTAAGAATCACACCACGATGTGCACGGAAGACAGTTGTGTCGGTTACGACGACATTCACCGTTGACTGTGTTGGGACAAAGTCATCGGATTCCGTGATTGCAATGGTGAACGAGCGTGTAGCCGTCGATGGCGATGATACAAGCCCCTTGACTTCAGGAATGCCGCGGCCATTGTTTTGTCCGCCGCCTGACTTGTCCTCAATCTTGATTTTCGTGGCCTTCAGGACGCCGGTAACGGTGTCAAATGTGCCGTTAACCTCGACAAAGAGGTTGTTCGCAAGCGCTGGGCTGGACTGATTCTTCTCGAAGAAGACGACCGTGGATGCATCCACAGAGACTTCTGTCTTCCAGACACCGTTGGTCAGCGTAAACGACTGAACCGGTGCGGTACCGGTGAGCCCAGTGATCGTTCCGTGGTAATCCTCATCATGATGACGCGACTTGTCAGACAAAGTTGAGTCATCGCCACGCTTCACCTTTGGTGTGACAGCACCGTTCGCAAGCACAAAGTGAGGCAAATCGAAGTCGATAACCAGCTTGCTCGTGACGCCTTCGGCAATCACCGTCGGCATGTCAAGTGTGCTTGTGTACAGAACATTGCCTGCGGCGTTACGCGTCAGGGATGCTGCAAAAGGCGTCTTGATTCCGGTAGTGCTGCCTACCGGAAAGCGTGTGATTTCAGGGCCCATCGTAAGGCGAACCTGTGTGTAGGTTCCAACCGCAATGGCGACATCTGACAAGAATGCAAAACGTGGACC
>JBEEMN010000238.1:0-3810 GCA_041192625.1 Armatimonadota bacterium | reverse complement strand
CACTCTTGGATTTGCGGACTACTTTCTGATGGTGCACCGCATTGTTTCCTGGGCACGCGCCCGTGGAATCCGCTGCGCTGGGCGCGGCTCGGCGGCGGACAGCTGTGTGGCGTATTGTTTGTGGTTCACCGACGTCGATGTCATCGCACGTGGGCTTCCCTTTGCGCGGTTTCTATATGAAGGGAAAACCCCGGACATCGATGTCGACTTTCCAAGTGACCGCCGGGATGAGGTGTTTACCTTTATCCGTGACACCTATGGGGATGCGCATGTGGCGCGTGTCTGTACATTTCATACATTTCTTGCACGCTCGGCTATCCGCGGGATGGGCAAAGCGCTATCACTTCCTGAAGATGCCGTCGGTTGGCTGGCAAAGCGACTCCATCACTTTTTACGTGCACAGAAAATCGATGAAGCATTTAGCAAGTATCCGGAGCTCGCTGCGTATGGGCATCTGCGTGGGCGCTTTGCTCTCTTGTTTTCTCTATGCAGCCGTGTAGCTGGGTTTCCAAGGCATATTGGCTCGCACTCAAGCGGGGTGGTGGTCAGCCGCCAGCCATTAATGGAAATCGCCCCCGTTATCCCGGCAGCGGGTGGTGTGCTTCCAATTTGGACACTCGATAAAGATGACTCAGAGACGGTGGGAGCGATCAAATTCGATGTGCTTGCTCTGCGGATGCTCTCTGCGGTATCGGATGCCGAGCGGGCCATTAAGGTGTATGAGCCGCGCTTCCGCTACGATGCCATCCCGATGGACGATGAACCCACATACCGTGTCCTGCAATCCGGTCATGCGGTTGGTGTGTTTCAGTTTGAATCAGCTGCTCAGCTTTCCCTTGCGGTGAGCCTGCGCCCAAGAAACTTTGAGGACTTGGTTGCGGCAGTGGCACTGATACGCCCGGGACCGGTGCGTGGCAATGTGGTTCAGAGGTTTGTTGGAGCCCGTAATGGCTGGCTACGCATCGATCCCCTCCATCCAGCCCTTGAGCCCATCCTCGCAAAAACCTACGGCTGCATTGTCTTTCAGGAGCAGGTTGATCTCGTGATTGCTGCGATGACTGGCTGGACACATATGCGTGCTGAGCGCTTCCGTAAGGACTTGGTAAAGCATACAAAGCTGGACACATTGGATGAAGCGGAGCAGCAATTCCGAAATGCCGTTGCGGAGCTGTACCCAGATTTCACCGCTGAGGCAGTGACGATTTTATGGTCACAGCTTGCTGGCTGGGGAGGCTATGGCTTTATCGAAGGGCATGCGGCCGCCTTTGCGTTGACGGGTTACCGCAGCGCCTATCTCCTCGCGCACAACCCAGCGGAGTTTATTGCGGGTCTGATGAACCATCAGCCAATGGGCTACTACAACGTCAACTCCCTCGCTGCCGAGGCGCGCCGCCGCGGGGTTGATGTGTTGAATGTGGATATCCACGAAAGCTGTGCGGATACACGTGTGGTTGGAGGTGCGATTCAGGTTGGCTGGAATCTGCTCACAGGACTTGGCAAAGAGGAAGGGCGGCGGATTGATCTGGCCCGCAGCCAAGGAGGAGCGTTTACATCGCTGCTTGACTTTTGTATACGCGTGCCCCTTCGCCGGGATGTGGTTGAAAATCTCATCCTCTGCGGGGCATTTGACACGCTGGACATGCGCCGCCGCGGGCTTGTCCTAAGCCTTGAAGAAACCATCGCGCTTGCCAACCAGCTGCGTGGCCAGCGCCATCAAGCGAATCTCTATAGCGGACATGCCATTGAGACACCTGTTACACATGGGATGACTGAGTTTGATGCCTGGCAGCGCTATGAATGGACGTGGCGTGTCACGGGTATCTCACCAGATGGTCACGCGATGGCATTGCTACGCGATGGCCTGACGCGCTATGGAGCGCTGACGGCATCGGATGCTAGGAATGTCCGTAGTGGAACTCGGATTCGTGTGGCGGGTCTGAATATTCGCCCACATCGTCCGCCGACACGTAGTGGGAATCCTGTGCTCTTTACAACTGTGGAGGATGAAACGGGGATTTTGCAGCTGATTTGTGCGGGGGATGCGCTGAATACCTGTACGGCCACATTGCTGGTCACACCGCTGATCTTTGTTGAGGGGATTTTGCGGCGTAAGGGTGCGGGAGCAAGCCTGCAGGTTGAGCAGGTGGTTCCTCTCTCTGCGGCAACATACAGGAAGCGTTCGATGGCCCCGGACTACACCGCCATCCGTGGAAAGACGCCCAGAGAGGTCACCGTCACGCATGGAATTCGCCAGCTTGTAACCGCCGGCGATGGGTGATGTCCCCCACTGGTCTCCACTCGCCCCCACTGGCCTCCACCAGCATCCAAACCCGAAATCCCCAGCAGGGAGAGGTTCAAGTGGAGGACAAACCTACGTATTTGACACACCCAGTGGAGAATATTGCCCAAAACTGATATCCGAGTGGAGACCAAGTGGTGATAAGTGGAGACTAAGTGGATGTCAGTGGATACTAAGTGGAGACTTTTCAAATAGTGGTGGAGGCAAGAAAAAGCCCCCGGTGCGAAGCACCGGGGGCTGAACGTTCTCAAATCGTCAGGCTATTCGAAACACAAACATCAGGCTTTCTGACGGGCACGCATTTTCTGCATATAAATCACAGGATCAGGCGTCTTACATCCCGTATCACCATGATCGACATTGATCGGACCAAGCCGCCCGGACGATGCAACCACATCTTCAAACAAACAGCTGTTGTAGCCACCTAACGCAATCATCGCAGAGTTCATCGCAAGCCGCGTACGGTTCGGGGCAACTGCAACCCCTGCCTCGATTTCCGACAGATAGGCACGTCCGGCATCCAGAGACACATTCCCTTTGGATGCAAGCGCACTGACCATCCGCCAGCCAATCGCGGACCGCCACTCTCCCGGGTCACATCGCCAGGCATCATGGACTTCCATCAACAACGGACTCCGCGCAATCAAGTCCCCGAGCTCACCTGCAAGCGCATAATTGTCGATGGCATCCACCATGGAATCGATACGCACACGCGTCAGCGCTGCCGTATCGGCGACCATACATGCGAGTATGCGGGCATCGTGGTTCCGGGATGCCCACAGCTCGACCGAAAGCGCATCATCCACCTTGATCTTCTTCCGCAGCTGACCAAGGATGGCGTAGCTCACACCGAAGCACTCACCCTTAATGCCGTGCCGGGCATAGGTCTTACGGGTCTGCTCGGAGCCGGCAGCCTCGAGGTGGGCGAGTACTTCAGCGAGCAGCATTTGCTAGATTCCCAGCAGCGTCTGGATGTAACAGATCTGCCCATTGTGGTAGGTGTTGTTCCACCACACGATGTTCGCAAGCTCTCCGAGGGTGTACTTCTCACCCCAAGGCAACTCAACAACATCATCGGCCTTCTCAGCTGGGAGGTTACGCATTGCGGCCAAGCAGCGCTCTGTTGCAGGCTTCAATGCAGCAAGTGCTTTCTCAACCGTATCGAGCGATGCCTTTGTAGCGCCATAGGCTTCCCAGTCCATAGGAGCAATCACACAATCCTCAAGTGTCTGACCAACCCAGTCAGTGATCAATGCACACTCGGCAACCTGATCAACAGCTGTGCGGCCCTTGTCAAGAGGGCTCCACGTTGCATGCTCACCCAGCTTCACGAGTTCTTTTTCAAGTTCAACAACACTGCTCTCAATCCCACGAATCAATCTGTCCATATCAAGTTCATCCTCTCATTACATACAAACCCGCAACGCAAACACACCACGGTACGAACATCAACCACAGGCCAGTGCCCGCAGACACATCATTTCTGCAGCAGATACTTCGAAAACCAGCTA
>JBEEMN010000237.1:0-3812 GCA_041192625.1 Armatimonadota bacterium | reverse complement strand
CGCTATCCATCCTGACTACGCAAGCGTCCTGACCACGCAGAGCTACGCTCCCCGCACAAACATTGAGGGCGTCAAGATCATCGAGCTGCGGACCTTCCAAGATGATGGCGGGGCATTCGCTGAAATCATCCGCCTCGATGAAAATGGCCGCTTGGTTGCAATCCCTGACTTTCAGGTCCTCCAATCATCATGGTCAGTCGTACAGCCAGGTGCGATCAAGGCATTTCATATTCACTACAACCAAGATGATGTCTGGTTTGTCCCGCCGACGGAGCGCTTACTCGTTGGCCTCGTGGATGCCCGTGCCGAAAGCCCAACCCTCAACGCACAAATGCGCCTTCTCCTTGGCGGCGGCGTCTCCCGCCTCCTCTTCATCCCGCGCGGCGTTGCACACGGCTGCGCAAATGTCGGTAACACAACCAGCCAGCTTGTCTACTTTGTGAATCAGCATTTTGATGCCACCGCCCCCGATGAGCATCGCTTGCCATTTGACATCGTTGGCAAAGATTTCTGGGAAATGACCCCCGGTTAGATGCCGCATCTGTTTGGTAGGATAGACGCGCTATGAAAAATACATGTGCCGCGTGCGGCGGTCAAATGCACAAAGGCCGCCTGCAGGTTGGAAATGGGGATGCACGGATCACGATTACAGGTAAGGCATCCGATGACTTTCTCGGTGTTGCATCTGTGACCACATCCCCAGTTACGGCAAAAGTCTGCGAAAAGTGCGGACGTATCGATTTGTTCGCCACCAATCTGCAAGACCTGCTCAGCATTGACTGAGTTCCCAAAAGCAAAATGGGGTAACTACGAGGCAGAATTCGTCCTCAGCACCGAAGCACCCGTCACCCATGTCGTCGTCTTTCCGTTTTACGGAGACCTTATCGTGCTCGCGGAAATCATCAACCGTGGATGGTGCACGCCAAGTGGACACATCGAACCCGGTGAACAGCCAGATGCTGCCGCACATCGAGAGGCCATGGAAGAGGCAGGTATCGAGCTCGGTCCGCTGACTAAGCTGGGAGCATTTGTCCTGACAGCCGAAGATGGTACGGCCGGGGCAGCCAATGCATACATTGCGTCGGTCACCAAAATGCACGATGCGCCGACAGGCAGCGACTCGCAGGGACGCGCTCTTTTTCACGTCGAAGATGTGAGTGAGACGTATTACCACTGGGATGCTTTACTCGATGCAGCCTTTCAATATGCCTGGTCACGGGCACAGAAGGACCTTCGCATTGGCTACCCCATCCCTGCCAATATTGGCGATGGCACGATACTGCCTGAAATGTGACAGGTCCGCGGGATGACAGGTACACTCGTGTGGCCCACATCCCGACCGTGGGCGGTATGAGCCCTATGGAAATCGAACCCGTCACCGACAGCCGCATCCCCATCATTATTGATGGCCCTGCAATCCGCATCCGCGGCGCACGCCAAAACAACCTCAAGAACATCGATATCGATATTCCAAGGGACAAGCTGGTCGTTATCACCGGTCTCTCGGGCAGTGGAAAGTCATCGTTGGCGTTCGACACCCTCTATGCGGAGGGCCAGCGTCGGTATGTTGAATCTCTCTCAGCCTACGCAAGGCAGTTCCTCGGTCAGATGGACAAACCGGATGTCGACCAGATTGAAGGTCTTTCGCCGGCAGTTGCCATCGACCAAAAATCCACCAGCCGCAACCCGCGCTCAACCGTCGCCACTGTCACAGAAATCTACGACTACCTCAGACTTCTCTACGCGCGTGCTGGACGCCCACACTGTCCGCAGTGTGGCAAACCCGTCAGCCAGCAGCAGCCAAGTCAGATTGTCGACCAGCTGATGCAGCTGCCGGAAGGCACCCGGATGCAGCTCATGGCACCCATCGCCCGCGGCCGCAAAGGTGAGTACCGCAAAGAGCTCGAAGATATTCGTAAGGAAGGCTATGTGCGCGTCCGCATCGATGGCACCATTTACGACATTTCCGAAGAGATTCCAATCCTCGACCGCTACAAGCAACACGACCTTGACATCGTGGTTGACCGCGTTGTCGTAAGGGAAGGTACAGAGAAGCGTCTCGCAGATTCAATTGAGTCAACGCTAAAACGTGGCAATGGCGTTCTGGTCATCGATATTGTTGATGGAGAATGTCATACGTACAGTGAAAAGTTCGCGTGTACCGACTGCGGCATCAGCCTCCCGGAGATCGAGCCACGCACCTTTTCGTTTAACAGCCCATACGGTGCTTGTCCTAAATGTCATGGACTTGGAACACAGGCAGAGTTTGACCCAGAGCTGATTGCTCCAGATCACAGTTTATCCATCGGGGCTGGAGCTCTGCGGTACTTTGTCTACAAATCCGGCAAGCAGATTATGTCGGATTCCCGCACCGCCCTTTTTGCAGCCGTAGCAACATCGCTTGGCTTCACCATGGAAACTCCTCTCAAAGACCTGACACCTGAGCAGCTCAACGCTGTGTTCTATGGCGTTAAAGGCAATGTTGCGATGGAGCATCGGAACCGCTGGGGCAAAACGCGCTACTTTGACACCGAGTATGCCGGCGTCCTTTCGATCCTTGAGCGTCACCTCGCCGAGACGACAAGCGACTTAGTCAAAGCCGACCTCGAGCAATACCGCCGGCAGCGTCCATGCCCAGACTGTAAAGGGAAACGTCTCAAACCCGAAGCCCTTAGCGTCAAGGTTGGAGACACCGACATCAGCACCCTGACCGGGTTCAGTGTCGAAAAAATGGTGACCTTCTTCGATGGCCTGACACTGACGAACCGTGAATCAATCATCGCCAAGCAAATCGTTAAGGAAATCCGTGAGCGGCTTGGCTTCCTCTTCTCGGTGGGGCTTGGCTATCTCACCATGGACCGGAGCGCGAACACACTCGCTGGAGGCGAAGCACAGCGCATCCGCCTCGCGACACAGATCGGTTCCGGCCTGATGGGTGTTCTGTACATCCTGGATGAACCATCGATTGGACTACATCAGCGCGACAACACCAAGCTTGTCCAAACCCTGACACGCTTGCGTGATCTTGGCAATACGATTCTCGTTGTTGAGCATGATGAAGAAACGATGGCAGCCGCGGACTGGCTGATCGATATCGGACCGGGCGCAGGTGTACACGGAGGCAGGGTTGTGGCAGAAGGACCGCCAGCCGACATCCTGAATGCCCCTGAATCCGCTACTGCTGCGTTCTTGTCTGGTCGACGGAAGATTGCAATCCCTAAAGTCCGCCGTGAAGGCAATGGTAAATCGCTCATCCTCAAAGGCGCAAGGGGCCATAACCTCAAAGGCGTAGACATTGAGATCCCGCTTGGCTCGCTAGTCTGCATCACTGGAGTCTCTGGTTCCGGTAAGTCCACGCTGATTCAGGAAACGCTTTATCCAAAGTTGATGCAGCAGATTTACCGCTCGCACATGATTTCCGAAGCGCACGATTCGCTTACCGGCATCGAGCATATTGAGAAGATTGTCGATATCGACCAGTCGCCTATCGGGCGTACACCACGCTCAAACCCGGCTACGTACACGGGCTGCTTTGATGTCATCCGAGATCTCTACGCATCCACCCAGGAAAGCCGTGTCCGTGGCTATGGCCCAGGACGGTTTTCGTTTAATGTCAAGGGTGGCCGCTGCGAAGCCTGTAAAGGCGACGGCATCCTCAAAATCGAGATGCAGTTCCTACCAGATGTCTACGTCCCTTGTGAAGTCTGCAATGGAAAGCGCTACGCCCGCGAGACACTGGAAGTCAAGTACAAAGGAAAGTCGATCGCCGAAGTCCTCGATATGACTGTCGGGGAAGGCGTAGAGTTTTTCTC
>JBEEMN010000236.1:0-3824 GCA_041192625.1 Armatimonadota bacterium | reverse complement strand
GCGGCAAAGAAGTAACCTTCCGACTAACCCGAAAACATCGACGGCCTCTAGATTTCTCTGGAGGCCGTTTTTTCGTACTTATGTGTTGTCCCATCAAGCTGTAGTAACTATCGAGATGGGCTATCTCTGACAATCACCATGTAGATGCTGATGGCGAGAAGCTGATTCTCCCGGCGGCAAAGAAGTAACCTTCCGACTAACCCGAAAACATCGACGGCCTCTAGATTTCTCTGGAGGCCGTTTTTTCGTCTCGATACGCACCCTGCCAAACTAACGACAAGCAAACATCAAACTAATCACAGCAAGGTCTGCCATCATCGCGTGCCAAGCGATACAGCGTCCAAAGGAACGGGACTTACGGTAGATGAAAGTCAACATCACCCCAACGGCGTAGACCGCAATCCCGCCGAGCATTGCAGCGGGCACACCGCATACAAACCAAATCGGCACGACATGCCAAAGAGAGAACGGGATGGCAACGATGGCATCCTTGCGTATCCCAACAGCCTTGGCTCGTTCTTGAACAACGCCCCTCCAATAAAGCTCTTCAATCACCGGGTTTACAAGCATAAAGTAAGCGGCAAACATCCCCCAGCTTGCTACGGGTAGGCCTAGGGCTTCTAACTGAAAACGGCAGATGTCAGGATCTGCGATCAGGTCGCCTGTTAGGCGCCACAGGGCGACAGAAACGAAGGAAAGGAGCAGTCCAGCAATCGTTGCCGTAACCAGCTCCAAAACTTGTGGAATACGGACACTTCGTACGCGTAAACCAGCAAGTGCAATGTTTACAAGACAAAAGCCGTGATACAGGATGACAGCAATAGGAATCGAGTGGAAAATTCCGAGTCCTACATAAACCAGAATGGCAGGGACAGCGGCTGTAGATGCAACAAAAGAAAAAGCCAGCGCAAAAGATGTTCTTTTGGGCTGGCCATTATTCATACGCAAGGGCGTGTCCTAAAAGATCGCCTGCTCCGTGGATGGATCGAAGGCATGGACTGTATCAAGGTCAAAGACGACATCGATTGGTGCGAGCTCCTTTGCAGGAGATTCAGCATCGACTTCCGCCACAAGCGAGCTCTTGCCAACGGTGAGGTAAAGCGTCTTGACGGCACCCATGGTTTCGATGACATCAACCTGCATCCGGACCGTATCACTTGGATGCACGATGCTACCCGAGAATGACTTCTCGACCATGTCCTGAGGACGGATACCGAGAACAACCGTCTTACCGTTGTACGCAGCAAGCTTCTTCGCACGATCACCACTCACCTTGACGGTGAATCCGTTTTCAAGCGTGGCTGTATCACCATCGATGGTGACCTTGGTTTCATGCAGGAAGTTCATCGATGGCGTTCCGAGGAAGCCAGCAACAAACATGTTCACCGGGTGCTTGTAAAGCTCCATCGGCGTATCACACTGCTGCATCAGGCCATCCTTCATGACGACGATGCGCTCACCCATGGTCATCGCTTCGACCTGGTCGTGCGTAACGTAAATCGTCGTGACCTTGAGCTGGCGGTGCAGCTTTATCAAGTCGGCACGCGTTTGTACACGTAGCTTTGCATCAAGGTTGGATAGTGGCTCATCCATGAGGAAGACCTGTGGCTCACGCACAATGGCACGTCCAAGAGCAACACGTTGCCGTTGTCCACCCGAGAGCGCCTTTGGCTTACGATCCAGAAGCTGATCGATTCCCAGAGTCTTTGCCGTTTCACGGATACGCTTATCGATATCAGCCTTGATCGTCTGGGTCTCGCCCCAGTTCATCAGCTGCTTATAAAATGGAGGCAGCATCCGCAGACGGAGACCAAACGCCATGTTGTCGTAAACGGTCATGTGCGGGTAAAGCGCATAGTTTTGGAAAACCATCGCGATGTTACGGTCACGTGGAGCAACATCGTTGACAACCCTGTCACCGATCAGAATCTCTCCACCGGTAGACTCTTCGAGCCCGGCGACCATACGCATAGATGTTGTCTTGCCACATCCGGATGGTCCGACAAGGACGAGAAATTCTCCATCACGAATCTCAAGGTTCATATCCTTTACGGCATGAACTTCCTTTTTCGTTTGCTGGTCAGTGAAGACCTTGTTTAGATTTCGCAGTGTTACAGAAGCCATCTTTGGCAATATCCTTCCCGCTAAAAAGACGGTGGTTAAACTCGAAGTATAGGTTTCGCTTGCATCATCGTCAAGCGGATTGTATGACTACGCTCCAGTTTGCCCCGAATCGACTACAAAACGATAGGTACCGCTGCCTATGTTTACGACAACCGCACTTTTCAAACGCTTGATTACCTGTATATCAGGATGTCCCGTCAGACTCCTACCCGACTCAGAAATCAGTGCACCTGCACCGGCTGGGATATGGACATCCGCGGTCACACTAGCTGGAATGGTCACATTCATCATGAGATAACGCCCCTTGCGCTGCCAACGTGTTCCCACCAGACCGCGCCGACTCTGCCACTGGCCAGCCGCCTCCGTGATTGTTGTCATGGTTTGTGGCCGTATGACAACATGATCGCCAGCAAAGCTGTCATCCGGGACCTGGATTCCGACCAACCAGCGCATCATCCATCCAGCAACACTCCCAAACATCGGGTGATTGTTGCTAAATGTGTCATCGCTTTCCTTCCAGGTTTCCCACAGTGATGTCGCACCATTTGCAAGCATATGCCCCCACCCTGGAAAGGTGCGCTGCGTCGCAATCTGAACAGCAAGATCAGACCGACCATGACGTGAAAGTGCTTCCAATAGCCACATCGTGCCGAAGATGCCTGCATTCACATGGCCATCCGCAGCTTGAACAGCACGCACAAGTCCCGGAATCGCTTCTTTAGCTGTTAGGACGCCATGAAAGAGTGCCCCTGCGTAGCAAGCCTGTGATTCGATGCCAAATGTGCCAGACTCGGAATAAAATTTCTTACGGATTGCTTCGCGAATACGCTTGGCTTCCGCTTCGTAACGTTTCTTGGCATCCAGCTTTCCCAAAGCTCCAGCGATTCGCGCGAGCAGTGTTGCATTCTGAAGTAATGCGAAGGAACCTGTGACAGCCGTGCTACGCGGAGCAATGGTCTCGTGATCACCAAGACCATTGTCTAAGATGCCACCAGGCGAACTCACATCTAGGAGCTGCCACCAAGCAATAAGCGCCGGCCAAGCCCGCCGTGCCGTCTCGACATCCCCGTGGAAGCGTAACAGTCCATCCACCAAAACTGGAACGGCTGTCCCCCAGTCAACAGGCCCACTCTTGCGACCAAGCCCACTGTCATCAATCCCGACAAACGGAGCGGTCATCGTGAACCCACCGTTGTCGCGCTGGGAATCCAAGTAGTCCAAAACCGTTTTTCGATAAAAGCGCTCAAGATCGAACAGATGCCATGCTGTCTCAGCCGTGCAAAGGATGTCTCCGCCGTAACCAAACTTCTCTCTGGCAGGACAGTCACTTTGCACAGAAACCATGTTCGATTGGAAGGTGCTGCGGGTGACATCGAAAAGCGTCGTCAGCATCGGGTCCGAACAGCTAAAGGTCGCCGTTTCCGGGACCATCGATGTCAGTCTTGTCGATGTCCACTCACCAGTTTTCGGGGTGCGCGGAAGGCCACTGAGCTCAATATAGCGGTAGCCATGAAATGTAAACGATGGCGTCCACCGGTCGACATCCCCGGAAAGAATCAACTCATCCTCCTGCGATGCCGTCACGGGGTACAAACTTCCGGGAGGATTCCGACGTCGCTTGATTTGACCGCAAACGCCGGTCATCGGGTTCACGGTGCCATCCGGGTAAAGCCGCTCACCCGCCAAGGCCTTCACCGATG
>JBEEMN010000235.1:0-5645 GCA_041192625.1 Armatimonadota bacterium | reverse complement strand
TCCTTTCTGGAAAGCTGCAGGATGGCTTCACCACTGTTGTCAATGGTGCAAATGTCGTCAACTGGCCGATGATCTTTATCGTCCCGGCGGTCATGACACTTCTGTCTGCGATCGGCTTCCAGCTCTTCTTCAAGGAGCCAAAGATCACGGACGGTGAGGAAATCAAGCTCGCTCACTAAGCGGCTTGTATCCACGCGGATGTGACTTCTACACCCCGATGGCTTTCATCGGGGTGTTTTTTATGCCACACTACTTGCCGTGACTCCCGCATCCAAGCAAGCCCTCCTGAACTGGTTTGATGTCCATCAACGCGAAATGCCCTGGCGCTTGACCAAGGACCCGTATGCGATATGGGTTTCAGAAATGATGCTGCAGCAGACACAGGTGGTGACAGCAACGCCGTACTGGCTGCGGTGGATCGAGCGGTTTCCAAGTGTCGCATCGCTTGCAGATGCGCCTCTCGATGATGTCCTGATGCACTGGCAGGGCCTTGGATACTACGCGCGTGCACGGAATATGCACAAGGCGGCGGCTGTTGTACTGACCGAACACAGTGGCGTTTTCCCAACATCCTACGATGACCTCCTCGCACTACCAGGCGTCGGTCCATATACGGCGGCGGCGGTGTCATCGATCAGCGCGAATGCCCACCATGCCGTCGTGGATGCCAACGTTATCAGGGTTCTATGCCGCCATGAAGGCATTGAGGAGAATCCTAAGCTGCCAGCGGTACAAGTGCGATTACAAACCATCGCGGATGCTAATCTTGATGAAGCAAGACCAGGCGACTTCAATCAGGCGATGATGGAGCTCGGAGCGACGCTGTGTACCCCGAAGAGCCCATTTTGTGATCGCTGTCCAATTGGGTATGACTGCATCGCGAAGCAGACCGGGACACCTGAGCGGTATCCATTGCCGATAGACAAGCCAAAGGCGATTCGCCGCACGGATGTCCTGATCATCGCGCTATGCGATGGAAAGACGTACACCCATCAGCTCCCGCAGGATGGCTTGTGGGGCGGTCTCTATAGCTTCCCGAGGGTATCTGTGATGGATGGGGAGCACGCGATCGAAGCTGTGACCCGGCTAGCAACAGATGTGTTCGGCAGTGATATCCAGCAAGCGGTGGAACTGGGACGCCTTCGCCACGCGGTCACGATTTACAACGTCGAGCTCATTGCTTACATCGTCAATGTCAACGAGTTTGCAGCTGACCCTCAAAACTGGAGAAGCCTCTCGGAGATTGACACATTCCCGATGCCAAACCCGCAAGCAAAGCTCTGGGCAAAGCACAAACAAGAGCTGCTTAGTGGCAGGCTGCCGGTTTCACAACCGGCATTGGACCTGTAGCTACGGCACTACTTGCGTTTGCGTGATGTCATCATCGGCTTCAGCGTACGGGTAGCCATGAACTGCTCCTTGTCATACGCATCCAGCCAGTTTTCCACCCAGCCAACGCCGACATCTTCGATGACCTTTTGGACGCACAAGTACTGCTTGGCTTCATCGACAGTGATTTCATTTTCTTCTGCCACAGTCGCAGCCATTTTAGCCATCACAGCCTGTGTGGTCTCAGTTTGCGTACTCATCCAGGCATCCCAGTGCTTGATGGTCTCTTCCGGAGTCATATAGAGTCTGGCAAATCGCTCCAGCGCTGTTTCATCGGCATCGAATTCAGTTACATCCATAATGCAATTGTACGGTGCGATTTAGAAAACGGATGCGGATTTTAAGGCAAGTATTGCGATACCGACGAGGAGGAGTATTGCAATCAGTATCAAGCGTGCTGGCCAGTTCGATTTCAGATTGCCTTTGTAGGCACTGACAAACTTATACATCGCGGCATCCGCGGCGCGGTTGATTTTGTCATCCGAGTTGGCTTCCAGCTCAACCTTGATACTCCCGGGCTTTCGACCGGGCTTCCAAGTGATGATGACTCTTGCCACCCAGCCCTCGATTGGGATGGTTCCCGTGAGGCGACCAGAGACGTCAAAATCCTGCACTTTACCGATACGTTGCAGGGTGTGTCTACAACGTTCGGCAACAGCAGATTCTTCGCCAGTCGTGGAAAAATCGAGGTAACGGCTCATTTACAGGGTCAGATTATTCCGCACTCGGCAATTCGGCAAACATAGATACATTCCAGCTGGATAATAATCGTCGTAATGAAACCAAAGGAAGCCCGATGACATTGCTTGGATCGCCATCGATGGATGCCACAAATGCCATCGCCTGGTCTTGCATCCCGTACCCGCCAGCCTTATCAAAAGGCGAACCCGTAGCAACATAAGCGTTGAGCTGGTCTTCTGGAATTTCAGCAAAGGTCACGCGCGTCGTCGTGATTTCTGAGCAAACACGGTGCGGCACAACAGTTGAATCAACGAGAACGATTGCAGAGTGAACAGAGTGTGTACGCCCGGAAAGCTGCTTCAGCATGGCGATTGCCGCTTCTGCATTCTCAGGTTTACCAAGAATATGTCCATCAGGGCAAACGACATCGGTGTCGACACCAATCACAATTCCTTGGTATTGGTTGGCCACAGCAGCTGCTTTTCCCATTGCAGCGGCTTCCACATATACAATTGGGTCCTTGATGTGTGCCAAACTGGCTTCATCAAAGTTGCTGACAACAACCTTTGGGTCAATGCCTAAATAGCGGATGAGTTCCTGACGGCGTGGGCTGGCGGATGCAAGATAAATCACTTGCATTATTCTGAGCTGTCTAATGCTTTTTCGGGAGATTCTGGTTTGTTGGAAGGATCCGCATCATCGGTGTCGACAGCAGCATGTTCCCGCTCGAGTTCCATCACCCGTTGTTCAAGGGCGGTCATTTTGTCATCCGATGGATCTTCAGTCCGCGCAGCGGCAGAAAAGACATCGGCAACGGTTGGACGCTGACGAATCAGGCTGAGGATTCGGTCACGGATAGGCCGTCCCCTCTCCTCAAGGCTGTCAACAAACTGTGGTGCATCTGCCAACGCATGGCGGATTCGGTTGTCCAAGTCGCCCGCGACTTGCTCGAGCTTTTCTATCGCAACAACCCCTGCTCCAAGGGTTACATCGGCGATGCGCTCAGCGCTGGGCGGCCGCAATCCGCCAGGCTGCACATCCCCACCATCCGGCTGGTCTTGATTATCGCTTGACATACCGCTTTCTCCCTATTCGGCCGGCGCATAAACATCGCGCTTCAGCACACCTATATACGGGAGATTTCTATACTGTTGGTTCCAATCAAGGCCATATCCCACAACAAAATAATCGGAAATAGTAAAGCCGACATAGTTGGCATCGACTTTGCCCTCACGGCGGGCTGGCTTATCGAGCATCGTGACAACCCGAAGACTCGCAGGCGCGCGCTGCCGCAGGTTGCGGAGGACGTACGAGAGGGTCAATCCTGTGTCGATGACATCTTCGACGACGATGACGTGGCGCCCTTCGATGGATTCATCAAGGTCTTTGGTAAGGCGTGCTTCACCACTCGATTGTGTTCCGCAATAGCTGGAAACCCCGAGGAGGTCGACGGTAAGCGGAAGATCAATATGACGCATCAGGTCAGCAAGGAACGGAATCGACCCTTTGACGATTGTAACGAGGTGTGGCTGACGACCTTGGTAGTCACGGGTTATCTCCGCGATGAACCTGGAAGTGTGACGCGAAATTCGTATTCGTTATACGTCATTTACAGCGATGGCTTGTGGTCAAGACATTTACGTCGATCACGAACAGCAAATTGTCGACGCATATTGTGGTAGTCGAGGCTGCTTGCACGATTGGTCAACATTGATAGGGCGAACAATGGTGCTGCCAAAAACCAAGCAGATGTCAGTTTGGGAGTTGGTTTTGAGCAGCTGCATCCGCTTATGTTCATCAACAACGAAAATTGTTTGAGCCATTTTGTAGTAATCGCGGGTTTTTGTACGTTTAGTAATTCGAGGTGAACATCGACGCGTAAGTGAGTAGACGTGGGGCAGAGATTTCTGTCAGATGAATCGCTTGTAGATCGGATTCGCTCGCTAAGCTTTTGGAACTGCGCCTATCGCTTATGTTCATCACCAACTAAAATTGTTTGAGCATTTTGTAGTAATCGTGGGTTTTCGTACGTTTAGTAATTCGAGGTGAACATCGACGCGTAAATGAGCAGACGTGGGGCAGAGATTTCTGTCAGATGAATCGCTTGTAGAATGGATTAGGAGATAGCAGCATGGATGCAAGTGAACGAATAAGCTGGTTGCGCACGGAAATTGCCCGTCATAACGCGCTTTATTACATCAATGATGCGCCCACAATCTCCGATGCTGAATACGATGTCCTGCTCCATGAGCTCATCGCCTTGGAAGCAGCAAATCCCAGTCTGATAACCGATGATTCGCCAACGCAGCGGGTAGGTGCGCCCCTAAGTGGAGGATTTGCAGAGGTTGTTCACGGTCGTCCGATGTTGTCGCTTGCGAATGCATTCAGTGCGGATGAGCTGCTCGAATTTGATGCCCGTATACGTCGATTTCTGGAGCTCGACCAGGATGCTGAGATTCAGTACTGCTGTGAGCTGAAATTGGATGGCCTTGCAGTCAGTATCACGTACGTAAAGGGCGTGTTGTACCGTGCAGCGACCCGCGGGGATGGCACCACAGGCGAGGACATCACCGCGAATGTCCGGACCATCAGGAGCGTTCCGCTGCGGATGACGATCGAAGATGCTCCCGAGCTCTGTGAAGTCCGTGGTGAGGTTTACCTTCCACATGCAGAGTTTAAGCGCATCAACGACTTACGGGAAGCGGCAGGTGATGCGACATTTGCAAATCCCCGTAATGCAGCCGCTGGTTCGCTTCGCCAACAAGATCCGAAGATCACTGCAGAGCGGAGACTTGCAGCAGCGTTTTACAGCATCGGGGAATCGACATCCCCGGAGCCCCAATCGCAGACATCACTCCTCGAATGGTTGCGCTCAGCAGGATTACACACAGATTCACATGTGCAGCTGTGTAACGGCATCCATGATGTGGTCGCACATATCGAAAAGTGGGAACAGCTGCGGTCAGCGCTACCTTATGACACGGATGGGATGGTCATAAAGGTCAACGATGCCGACATGCAGAGGCGTCTTGGATCCGTCGCGCGAGCTCCACGCTGGGCGATTGCATACAAATATCCCGCACAGCAGGTCGAGACAATTGTCGAAGATATTTTGGTTCAGGTTGGCCGGACCGGGGTCAGCCGGGCCACGCTGCACAACCAGAGTGAGATTGACCGAAAGGATGTCCGCATTGGCGACACCGTTGTGATTCAACGGGCTGGTGAGGTTATTCCTGAAGTCGTATCAGTGGTTGTCGCACACCGCCCAGATTCATCTGTGCAGTATGTCATTCCGCCGCATTGCCCAAGCTGTGGGACGGAATTGGTCCGCCCGGATGGTGAAGCAGTAATTCGGTGTCCAAATGTAGCGGAGTGCCCTGCACAGCTGCAGACGCGCCTTGAGCACTTTGTCAGCCGTTTGGCGTTCAACATCGATGGTCTTGGCGGAGAGCGTCTGGCCCAGATGATTGATGCTGGCCTTGTCAAGAGTGCGGCGGACATTTTCAGGATTAGACCTGACGATCTGCTTGGGCTGGACCGGATGGGGACAAAGCTGGTTGAGAATCTGGTTTCAG
>JBEEMN010000234.1:0-3843 GCA_041192625.1 Armatimonadota bacterium | reverse complement strand
CGTTATAGGCATTCCAGGGATCGCTCACGGATTTTTCAGAAATCGGTAGGCTTGCTTCCTGTGAAGATGCAAAGACGGAGTAGAGAGAATAGTAATCCCGCGTTGGTACAGGATCGAACTTATGGTCATGGCAGCGTGCACACTGAACCGTGAGGCCAAGGAATCCACGGGTAACAACATCAATGCGGTCACCGATGATGTCATTTTCCGCATTCAGAAATCGACGACCGATGGTAAGGAAGCCCATCGCTGCAAGCGGACGTTTGTCTTCCGTGACTACTCTGTCTGCGGCGAGCTGCTGTATCACAAACTGATCGTAGGGAAGGTCTGTGTTGAATGCGTTAATCAGCCAGTCACGGTACGTGTAGGCATTCGGATAGTTGCGGTCCTCAACAAAGACGTAGCCCTTTGTGTCAGCATAGCGCGCGATGTCCATCCACTGTCTGGCCATCCGCTCGCCGAAAGCCGGGGATGCCAAGAGCGAATCGACTAAGTCACTATAGGCTTTAGGGGATTTGTTCTGAACGAACGCTTTGACCTGTGCATATGTCGGAGGTAGACCGGTTACGGTCATGCTGGCACGCTTAATGAGGGTAGCACGGTCGGCAATCGGGGATGGCTTTATGCCCTTTTTCGTAAAGTCAGAGGCAATCAGGGCATCAATAGGGCTATTCCAGCCAATCGGCACGCGGGTCGGAATCGCAGGCAGTTTTACTGGCTTAAGCGACCAGAGGTTGCCATCGATGGAGGGTTTT
This sequence comes from Armatimonadota bacterium, assembly GCA_041192625.1. Taxonomy (GTDB): domain Bacteria; phylum Armatimonadota; class Armatimonadia; order Armatimonadales; family Armatimonadaceae; genus CAIRTT01. Next base: position 3,088 of record JBEEMN010000234.1, on the reverse strand, counting down.
CCAACAGGCCAAATTCCACCGCTTTTCTGCCAAGCAATTAATGCTTTTAGTTTATCTGCCTTTAGCGGCGCGGCACCTTGCGGCATTCGGTTTCCACCGATGCCTTGGATACGGTTTATGATCGATGTTGCTTGTTCGGCTGTTACGGGTTTGTCAAGTCGGAGACCACCGCCCGCATTTCCATCCATGTGACACGTGACACAGGATTCGGCAAAGACTGGACGGACACTGTTCTCAAAGAAAGTGACTTTGTCCGGATCAAGCGCGACGGTTGGCGCCTGCGACCAGCTGCCAGCGGATGCGGCGAGCCCAACAATGAGTGCGAGCATCGATGCTAGAACAAGACGACTTTTCAAGCGTAACATATACCTTTATAGCCCAACGATACCGCTGATGCACCTGACAAAAAAAGACCGCACCCGAAGGTGCGGTCGTGCAAGTGGTTAGGAGTTACTTTCCGAGCCACTTCTTGATTCGATAGACCGTTGTGTCACGGTTTAGTTCCGCGATTGCACGGGTGAGAGGAATCTCTTTCGGGCAGACCTGAACACAGTTTTGTGCATTTCCACAGCTCGCAATTCCATCTGAGTCGGAAATCGCTTCAAGCCGTTCATCTTTGTTCATCATGCCAGTTGGATGCGAGTTGAACAGACGAACCTGACCAATCGCTGCGGGACCGATGAAGTTTGACTTCGTCGAAACCTGTGGACAAGCTTCAAGGCAGGATCCACAAGACATACAACGTGCAAAGTCGTAGGCGAGCTCCTGCTCCTTTTGACTCATCCTCGGACCAGGTCCCAAATCGTAGGTTCCATCAATAGGAATCCACGCTTGGATTTTCTTAAGGTTCTCGAACATCTTGGAGCGGTCTACAACGAGGTCCCGAACACACGGGAACTTGCTCATTGGAGCAAGGTAGAGCTTGCGACGGGTACCGTTGCTACCGCCGGTCGCGACTTTATCTACAAGCGATGAACATGCTTGACGGACACGCCCGTTTACACGCACGGTACAGCTGCCACAAACCTCTTCCAGACAGGCTTGATCCCAGGCTACCGGGGCAACTTTCTGCCCTTTGCTGTTAACTGGGTTGCGCTGTATTTCCATCAACACACTGATGACATTCATTCTCAGCTTATAAGGCACAAGAAAGACTTCCTCATAAGGAGCTGATGTGGCATCTGCCTGGCGTAATACTGTTACTTCAATAACCTCATCCACAGTGGACATTACTTACTCCTTAGATCCTGCCGGCTTTGTGCTACCGGATGTGTAGACGCGGGCGCGTGGCTTGATTTGTGAAAGGTCAACGGCTTCGTAGCCAATCTCTGGGTCACGAGGATTGCTCGGATCGAAGGTGGCGACTGTCGTTTTCTGGAAGCGATCATCATCGCGGTTTGGGAACTCAGGCTTGTAGTGTGCGCCACGGCTTTCATCACGGTGGAGTGCACCCTTTGCGATAATTCGCCCAAGCGTTAGCATATTGCCAAGCTGCCGCGTAAACGGCAACGTTTGATTCGTCCATCCGGAAGAATCGCTAACCGATACCTTTGCGTATCGGTTCTGGAGTTCATCGATGATTCCGATTGTCTGCTCAAGTTTTGCGTTATCGCGAACAACCGTGACGTTTTCGGTCATCACGTTTCCAAGTTCGCGCCATATGTCAAATGGGTTTTCGCCACCATCCATGCCGCGGAGGGTTTCATACTCTGCTTTACGGAATGCCAAAGCTGATGCAAATGCCGGATTAGTCTTCTCGCTCCGTGATTCCTGACCATCAGCGTATTTGCAAACAGCAGGTCCAGCAATCGCGCCACTCGTGAGAGTTGAAAGAAGAGAGTTTGCTCCCAGCCGGTTCGCACCATGGTACTGATAGTCGCACTCTCCAACGGCGAACAACCCTGGGATGTTCGTCATGTGATAAGGCACATTCTCAGGATCGAGGCCATTGTTTACCCAGATTCCGCCCATTGAGTAGTGGACCGCAGGGAAGATGCGCATCGGGACATCACGTGGGTCATCGCCGACAAACTTCTCGTAAATCTCGAGGACACCACGCAGCTTAAGGTCAAGTTGTCGTCGGTCGATGTGGGTTACATCGAGATACACCTGATTCTCGCCGAATACTCCCATCCGCTGATTTACACAAAGGTCGAAGATTTCGCGAGTCGCGATGTCGCGCGGGACGAGGTTTCCGTACTTTGGGTACTTTTCTTCTAGGAAGTAGTAGCGCTCGTTTTCAGGAATGTCCTGACCTTGACGCTTGTCATTCGCATTCTTCGGAACCCAGACGCGACCGCCTTCACCACGAACGGATTCGGAGATCAGACGTAGCTTATCGTCGCCAGGTACAGCCGTTGGGTGAACCTGAACGAACTCGCCATTTGCATAATGTGCGCCTTGTTTGAAGACGGCACCCGCTGCGGTACCCGTGTTAATGGTTGAGTTGGTTGACTTGCCGAATACGATGCCAGGTCCACCGGTTGCGAGAACAACAGCATCACCTGCAAATGACTCGATCTGCATCGAGTGGAGATCCTGCGCAACGATGCCAAGGCAGCGTCCATCTTCGGAGTCACCTTCGCGTACGATGCCAAGAAATTCCCAGAATTCAAACTTGCGAATCTTTCCGGCGACTTCCCAGCGGCGAACTTGCTCATCAAGCGCGTAGAGGAGCTGCTGTCCAGTTGTTGCGCCTGCATAGGCCGTGCGGTGATGCAAGGTCCCACCAAAGCGTCTGAAATCCAACAATCCTTCTGGCGTTCGGTTGAACATCACACCCATACGGTCAAGAAGATTGATGATGCCTGGTGCAGCATCACACATGTTTTTCACGAGCGTCTGGTTTGCGAGAAAGTCTCCGCCGTAGCAGGTGTCATCGAGGTGAATGGCCGGAGAGTCGCCTTCACCTTTGGTGTTTACTGCACCGTTGATGCCGCCTTGTGCACAGACTGAGTGTGATCTCTTCACTGGGACGAGTGAAAACATGTCCACCGTTCCACCGGCTTCAGCGACCTTGACTGCGGTCATCAGACCTGCCAAGCCGCCACCAACAATAATCGCGTGTGTTTTTGTAGGAGCTGCCATG
>JBEEMN010000233.1:0-3857 GCA_041192625.1 Armatimonadota bacterium | reverse complement strand
AATGCGAGGAGCTGCGGTCCGTGATGGCGGATATCGACATCCCGGATATGGAACTTAACCATCCCCTTTGCATCCACAACGATGGTCTCGATGCGATTTTTTTCAGCTCCAAAGGTGTGCGCAACGCTGCCTCGGAGGTCGATGAGCACTGGGAAGTTCAGCTTGCCGGATGCATGAAATGCTTTTGCCGTAGCGACATCGGTGTTGGCGAGGAGAAAGACCTTACCGCCTGCCGCCTCGAGGAAGCCCATTTGTTCCTTAAGCGATTCACAGACCCGGACGGCATCATCGTTGAGCTGTGGGACCGCGACGAGGAAGACTGGGCGCCCGATGTAATCTTTCAGGCGAATCTTACGACCATCGTGGGCGGTGAACTCGAGGTCAGGTGCGGCTTTTCCGACGGGGATGCCAGGTGGCGGCGCGCTTAGGCGTGAATTGATGAGCAGGAGGGTTCCCCCCATCGCCATCGCGACCACCCACAGCGCAACCAATAAATTCCGGACCAGTTTATTCATTCAATGCCTGCCAAACGTAAGCCTACCCGGGGTTGACGGTGTCCGGCATCCCTCTGGCGGCTGAAACCAGTTCCGATATCACCTGTTCTTAGCGACACGTGAGAATCAAAGTATTCTAGCCGGAATGACTTTGATGGTTCTCCGGCGGCATACGACGAGGAGTGACTTACAGAAGTCAAACCAAGCCTACCCGGGGATGAACTCTACGACATCCCCCGGGTGGCTGAAACCACTGCCAGTTCAATCTCTTACCCATGGAATGATCGTTGAGATTCCATTTAGGTGATTTCTAGGTGACTGTCCGTCGACGGGTGTGGATTTGAAAAACGAGTCTCCACGACCAACTACGATTACTTGTCACCAAAATGCCATCCAGGGCGATGAACCCTGCGACACACCCCTGATGGCTAAAACCGCCGCCGCAACACATTAATACCGAACTAAGCCTTGCTCTAGTTACGTTCGTAAAGTTCCTAGAACAAGGCCAGCGGCATCACTTATGCGTCGAGCAGACTCAGCATAAAGTGAGCAGTGTGCTTTGCTCCAAGCAGCAAGTCACTGATACGCAGGTTTTCATTTGGTGCATGTGCACGTCCCCCGGGATAGCCAACACCGCAAGTCACGACAGGTTGACCCAGTGTTTTGATAAATGGGTAAATCGGTCCAGAGCCGCCGACGAGTGGGACGACGACTGGTTCGCAGCCATACACCGTGCGGGCGGTATCGATACACTTTTTGACCATCGGGTGACGAGGATCTACACGCCCAGGGCGCTGTCCACCGAGGTAATGCACCTGAACATCAGCAAAACCATGGTCAATAAGGTGTTTTTGCAAAGCCGCAATCACGGTTTCTGGGTCCATATCAGGGACGAGACGGAAGTCCATTTTCGCCATAGCTTTGGCTGGGAGGACGGTTTTAGCGCCTTCGCCTTGCCAGCCGCTTCCGATTCCACAAACCGTAGCGGTTGGTTCAAACACCTGCTGAATCTTCGCATCCACACCGCGGACATCCCCAAGGAAATTCGGCATGTTGTACTCAGCGAGCAGTGAGTCCTCGATGTTTGGAAGTTTTTCCATCAGCTCACGGTCGTAGTCATCCGGTGGGATAACCGGTGCGTAGTGGCCATCGATGAGGATACGGCCATCCGGTCCCTTGATACTGTTGATTGCCCAGATAAGCCGCCAGGCAGCGTTCTCGAACAGCGAGCCGATAAAGCCTGAGTGGCCATCGTAGGCGATTGTCTGCACGTGCAGCTCGAGATAGGCGATGCCCCGAAGGCCGCAGATAATCTCAGGCGTTCCGTAGTGGTCTACGCCACCAAATTCCCAGACGGTTACATCGGCATTTAGGAGATCACGATTCTCATCAATCCACTGCGCGAGATGGAGACTAGTCACTTCCTCTTCGCCCTCGACAATGAACTTCACATTTACAGGAAGAGTCCCGTTGTTGGCTGCGAGAAGGGCATCGATTGCCATCAAACGGGCGCTGATATGCCCTTTGTCATCCGTTGCGCCGCGTCCGTAACAAATGTCGCCATCAATCCGCAGCGTCCACGGATCGCTGTCCCACAGCTCGAGTGGCTCCGCGGGTTGGACATCATAGTGGTTATAGAAGAGCACGGTTGGCTTGTCGGGACCCGCAGAGAGATTTTGTGCAAAAACCACTGGTGGCGCACCGAAAGTCGTTATGAGCTCGGCTTCAAAGCCGCGTTTCTTGAGAAGCTCGGCAACTTTTGCCGCACCTTCTTCCATCGGGGAATCGCTTTTCGCGGCCACGCTTGGAATAGCAATCATTTCGGCTAGCTCGGTCAAAGCCGTAGGAAGCGCAGCATCAACGGCTGCGTTGACAATGTTTAAATCTTGAGACATGGTGTAAGTATAACCGTTTCGGACTTCTGGATGGGTACCGGTGATCAGCCGTGCCCGCAAACTGAGGGAGTTCCACTATCTACTAAACGTAGAAAGTGATGCGATTACTACACAGATTTGCAAAAATATTTGGCGGATTAAATCCTCTTGTATTCATGGGATGTTGTGAGTAGCTCCCAAGGGCCGATTTCGTAGAATTTGGCAACCATTACAACATCAACGCATTCAGAACACTGAAAATTCCAGACATTCAGCATACTTATCGTACAAATTGTGGCCATCATTACAAACTTTTTGAAAAAATCCGATTATCACTTTTAACAATTGTGCGACGTTTCGCGATTGTGCAGAATGGCGGCATGTCAAACGAGCAACCTTTCCCAGACAATTTCGACCCTCATCTCAGAGCAGCGAGCACATCGAAATCCTCACCATCTGTCCTTGCACAGCAGTTCGGAATTGCGTACCGAGCTGGCGACACGCAGCTTGCAGAAAAGCTCCATAGTGAGCTGTTCAAGCAACACTTTTACAAGGTTCAGCTCTTCTGTGAGCGGCGGATTCTGCGGATGCAAACGGCGCTAGCCATTTTCGAAGCGGAGGACATCGCGATCGAAGCTTGGACAGCCGTCATCCAGTTGATACAGCACAGGCAGCTGGAGGTTCATTCCGACATCCACTTCATCCGGCTCTTGTTTAAGACCGCAAAGCATCGCTTTCTCGACAGGCTGCGTCGCAACGTCCACCGGGTTTCAACCGTAGCGTTGGAGCGTCCATCATCCGATGGAACCTATATTGTCGAACAGGATGCGCAGCTTGGAAATGCAACATCGGATCGGCCAGCTTGGTTGAGCGACAACCCGACACTCCACCTTTTACAGTGTCTTTTTGCAGGGGATGTCAGTTTCTCGAATACCTGTGCGGTGCGCCCGAGGCGCCGCGCCAAGGTTTATCAGGCGGCGATTATGTATCTGCTGATCACGGAAACGATGGTCATCGAAACGGAAATCCCGCCGTATGTCCCATACATCCTGGCAGCGTGTGGGCTACAGCAAAGTCACTGGGATGCGTTTCTTGCGGCGATGGGTCCGTGTGAATACCCTGGCCCGGATGCGATTCTCACTGCAGTCAACATCGCCTTCGATACCAATATCAACACCCGAAAGTCTGTTTCGGTATTGAAATACGAATTCACGCAGCTGATTCCTCATCCGGGCAGGCGGGTTGTTGCTGGTTTTGCGGGTGCCTCACGGCAATCAGCAGGACCATCCCGATCGCACCGCACACGGCATGCATCCGCCCATCTGCACGGTGCTAACGAAGCTCGCGCGCCAGAAACTCCCGCGCAAGCGTCTCCGCGCGCAGCACATCGCCAGGCGCGAGGTCGCCATCCACAACCAACCCTTCGAGGTAACGCTTGACCGCTCCAAGCCACGGACCCGCCGCCCGCCCCCCGGCGAGACGCATCAAC
>JBEEMN010000232.1:0-3859 GCA_041192625.1 Armatimonadota bacterium | reverse complement strand
CGTTGACCGCAAGTAAAATACCGCTGTTTGAGGGCTTAGAGGCTCTTGTAAAGCAAGGGTGTGTACCAGGTGGAACACATGCAAATGCCAACTTTACAAATGCATTTGTTACGGGCCGTGCACTAATCTCAGAGTCACTCTGGTTATCGCTCAACGATCCACAAACAAGTGGTGGTTTGTGTATTGCGATGGATCCTGCGTTTGTAGATCGCTTTGTCGAACATATGCAGGTAGCTGGCCTGGACGCATGGATTATCGGTGATGTGACATCTACAGCACCTGGAAAAATTAGCCTGGTGCTGTAAGGCCTATTGTCCGACAGGTTTTGATGAAGTTTGCTGAGCCGATGCAACGTAGTTGTCAACAACAGTGCCCAAACCGATTTTTGCATCAAGGATTAGTTCAATCGCCTCACGCACCGCACCGTGACCACCACATTTGTTCAGGACAAAGGTAGCTTGTCGACAAACATGCTCACAGGCATCGTGAACGGCAAAGACCAGACCCACACGTTCCATTGCTGGCAAGTCATTGAGGTCATCCCCGATGTAAGCAACAGCATCCAAATTTAAGTTCTTAACGATTGCCAGCGCATCAATGGCATCCCGCTTGTTTGATATGCCTTGTAGCACGGTCGTAACGCCGAGCTCTGCGGCTCTGCGTGACACCATTTCGCTGATGCGACCAGTCATAAAAACGATGTCAAGGCCATTTCTAATCGCAAGGGCAATCCCTAGACCATCGTGTACATTGAAGGTTTTATACTCAGCCCCATCGGAAGAAAACGTTACGGAGCCATCTGTTAATGTGCCATCCACATCGCAGATTAGGACTTCAACGCCAGCAAGCTTTCGCTGAAAAGAACTATTCATGCGGGATGATTCCATTGGTAACAAGGTCTTTCAAAGCAAGGACACCAATAGGCTTTGCATGATCATCAAGGACAGGAATATCACCGATCCGAGTGACTCCCCTCTCGAATGCAACCAAAGTGTCATACGCCAACGGGTTACCGGAAATAGTAGCCGGATGAGTAGTCATCATCTCCTGTATCGCCTCAGACCAGGCGTTTGGTCCAAATGTCAGGAATGCCCGACGGATATCACCATCGGTTAGAACGCCGATTAGAGCGCCCGTCTCGTTTATGACACAGGCAAGTCCAGATCGAGCTTTGGTAATCGTCGCGATTGCATCCCCAAGCGTAGATGTCCCAGGCAGAATCGCAATTTCTGTCCCGGTGCGCATCAGATCATGGACGGTCATTACCAGTCTTCGGCCGAGGGAGCCAGCGGGGTGCACTGCCGCATATTCCTCGCGGGAGAAGCCCCTCGCTTCCATCACCGCAATTGCGAGCGCATCCCCCATCGCTAACTCCACCGTAGTAGATGTCGTAGGTGCGAGGTTATGAGGACAAGCTTCCTGGTGGATACTTGTGCTGATCGTAACACTCGACGCTTTAGCAAGCGTTGACATCATTCCACCGGTAAGGGCGATGATAGCCTTCGCTCTATTGCGGATGACCGGAAGGAGCACCCGAAGCTCATCACTCTCGCCACTCTGAGAGATTGCCAAGACAGTATCTGACGCAGCAATCATCCCAAGATCGCCATGCATCGCCTCGGTTGGATGAACGAACAGAGCAGGTGTTCCCGTACTTGCAAAGGTTGCCGCAAGCTTTCGGGCAACGTGCCCGCTCTTACCAACCCCCATGACAATCAGGCGGCCATCACTGTTGACAATCGTATCCACAGCCATCTGAAAATCCGGACTGATGTCATTCATCCGCGTCGTTAGCGCATCAATGGCCACGCCAATAACGCGTTTTGCTGCGTGGATGGCCGGTAACTCAGGGGTGTTATTCACACGCCATTGTACCTTTATGCACGAAATGCTCTAGACTATGCGGCGCGGCGCAGCGGTACAGCTTCGACCGATTCACGAGCAGGCGATGTGACGGTTACCGCTGGATGTTGTATCAAGTCAAGCAGTCCAGATGTCGACATCATCTCGTGAACACGCCCTATTGCAACGACTTCAATCCCCACCTGCATCATTGCAGCGACGCGTGCAGTCGTGACCAGATTGCTGATTCCAACATCTGAAATGTCATCGATGTCATTCAGCATCAAGCGAAGAATTCTGGGTTGTCGTCCAATCGCTGAAAACATCACTTCCCGGAAGGCAAGGACGGTTGTTCCATCGATGACTCCGCGGATGTGCAGCTCGTAGATGCCATCCCTAGATGCGATCAAAAGCGACTTGAATGCATCTTCAGAGACATGCAACGAAGGACGTCCCCTGCGCCTCTTTTTGATGGGAGCTGGTTCCGGTGACGATACGGCGTATGAGCCAAGCTTTTTGTAGTCCACGTTTGTATCATCGGCAACCAGAATCGACTCCAACATGGAAAATGAAATGGCACGCTTTGAAACAGGAATAACTACCTGTTTATAGAGAGTTTTTACCGATGCGGTATTCTTACATCATGCGAATATGTGTTACGGGTGCCCGTGGAATGCTTGGACAGCAGATAGTAGAAATGGCTACAACGCTTGGCCATACGGTTATTCCGTGGGTGCGTCCAGCTGCTGATATCTCGCAAGTGGAATCAATCTTGGAGCGTGCGAAGCATGATGCGCCGGATTGCATCATCAACTGTGCCGCTTGGACCGATGTTGATGGTGCTGAAACCAATGCTGCCGCAGCCTATAAGTCCAACTACATTGGAGCACGAAACGTCGCAATAGTAGCCGCCAGCAGTGGAATCAAGCTCGTGCATATATCTACAGACTTTGTCTATCCAGGAGAGCTTCATCGTCCCCTCTTAGAGACAGACAGTACAGACCCAAAATCTGTGTACGGTAGTAGCAAACTCGCGGGTGAAGATGCAGTCCTTGCGCATTGCCCAGCTGCGGTCATCATTCGGACTGGTTACATCTTTGGGCATCATGGCCCTAACCTGATCGACAAAATCTCGTCGGGTATAAAGTCAGGTTACACCATGCCATTTGTCACCGACCAGTGGATAACGCCAACGAGTACCACTCTCCTTGCCGATGCAAGTTTGAAGTTCTGCGACTCAGATGCCGTAGGAACTTACCATGTAACGCATGGCGGCGGCTGTTCAACATATGAGATGGCGAGTTACATCGCCGAGTTGACATCGGGTGCTGGTACCGTTACGAATACCACCTTGGCTGAATGGGAGCCGATCCAAAGTGCAAGATGCGAGGCGGTAGGACGTCAGCTTGCGAAACGTCCTGTTTACTCGGTATTGAACACAGATAAATACTATCGATTTGCAAGCCTGGAACCGGTCTCATGGCAGGATGCTATCCGGACCCACCTTCACGTTTCCACTACCTAAACCGGTGGCGTCTCAAGCTTTGTAATGTGCTCAATTGGTTCATCGAGGTCATCGACCTTGACGTAAACCTGCCGAAGCACTTCATCGGGTGTGGTCAGACCGGCACGCATTTTGGTCAGGGCGTCCTCGCGGATTGGAACCATTCCAGCAGCAACAGAACTACGCCGTAATGTCGAACTTGGTGCCCGGTCCATGATTAGGCGTTGCATGTTTTCATCCACACCAACGACCTCGTGAACGCCGATTCGCCCCTTGAAGCCTGTCCCTTCGCACGCGGAGCATCCGCTACCCGCATACCAGAAGCGATCTCCGGGATTTACCGAAAGCAGACGCGCATTCACTTCAGAAACCGGCCCCTGCTGGCGACAACTCGCACACAGCCGTCTTACGAGTCGCTGTGCGACCATTCCAATCAGCCCTGATGCAATCAAGAATGGTGGAACGCCCATATCAAGGAGGCGTGTAACCGATGTTGGAGCATCATTCGAGTGG